>JALSRF010000489.1 GCA_026984895.1 Paracoccaceae bacterium | reverse complement strand
GAAAACCTCGCGGTTCATTTCAAGGGGCATGGGCAATGTCCTTCGTCCGGTCCCGCGTCGTCCGGTCCCGCGTTGTCCGCTCCTGCGGCGAATCGGAAGCGCGAATCAGGGGCCGGGGCGACGTTAGCGCGCGCAGGGGCGCGGGTCACGGGCGGCGCGGACCGGTTTTTGATTGACTGGTCAACAAAAAACCGGCGATATTGACCGGCAAGGAGAACCCCGTGCCCAAGGTCGGACAGGAGCCCATACGCCGTGCCGCGCTGGTTTCGGCCACCATCCACGAGATCGGCCGTGCCGGATCGCTGGATGTGACCATGGGCCAGATCGCCAGAACCGCCGGCATGTCCACGGCGCTGGCGCATTACTATTTCGACAGCAAGAACGCGTTGTTCCTGGCCGCCATGCGCCACATCCTGAGAGAATTCGCCACATCGGTGCGCCGGCGCCTGAAAAAGGCGCGCTCCCCCCGCGACCGGCTGGCGGCGATCGTCGATGCCTCGCTGGCGCGCGATCAGTTCGCCAGGCATGTGGTGTCGGCCTGGCTGGTGTTCTACGTCGAAGCACAGAACACACCCGAGGCGGCGCGATTGCTGCGGGTCTATGCGTGCCGGCTGCATAGCAACCTGATGCACGAGTTGCGCCAGCTGGTGCCGGCGGCGCGCGCCGGGCGGATCGCCATGGGCACCGCGGCGATGATCGACGGCATCTACATCCGCAAGGCGCTGCAGGGCGAATACGCGTCCCATGAAAACGTGCGTCCGCTGGTCAGGGAATACATTGACCTGATGCTGGCGGCGGACGGGTGAAGGGGGCAGGGCGTTGATCACGGTTTACGGGCGCAAGACCTCATCCAACGTGCAGGCGGTGATGTGGGCGCCCGGTGAACTGGGGCCGGCGCACGGGCGGCTGGCCTGGCGGGAACATGTCATGGTCTCCTGTGCGCCGCTGCGGGTCAAGGGCGCATGATGGAAGCGGATTTCGTCGTCGTCGGCTCCGGCTCGGCCGGCAGCGCGCTGGCCTGGCGGCTGAGCGAGGACGGCAGGCACAGCGTTCTGGTGTTGGAATACGGCGGCAGCGACGCCGGGCCGTTCATCCAGATGCCGGCGGCGCTCAGCTATCCGATGAACATGCGCATCTATGACTGGGGCCTGGTCAGCGAACCCGAGCCGCATCTCGACGGCCGCCGCCTGGCGGTGCCCCGCGGCAAGGTGATCGGCGGCTCGTCCAGCATCAACGGCATGGTCTATGTGCGCGGGCACGCGCGCGATTTCGACCATTGGGCCGAAGCGGGCGCGCAGGGCTGGGCCCATGCCGACGTGCTGCCCTATTTCAAGCGGATGGAAAACTGGCACGGCGGGACGAACAGCGCCTGGCGCGGCCATGACGGGCCGCTGCACATCACCCGCGGGCCGTGGCGCAATCCGCTCTGTCGCGCCTTTGTCGAGGCCGGGCGGCAGGCCGGATTCGAGACCACCGAAGATTACAACGGCGAAAAGCAGGAGGGCTTCGGCCCGATGGAGGCGACGATCTGGAAGGGCCGTCGCTGGTCGGCGGCCAATGCCTATCTGAAGCCGGCGCTGAAGCGCAGCAACCTGAGCCTGGTGCGCTGCCTTGCGCGGCGCGTGGTGATCGAGCACGGCCGCGCGACCGGGGTCGAGGTGCAACGCCGCGGGCGCATCGAGGTGATCCGCGCCCGCCGCGAGGTGATCCTGGCGGCGGGCGCCATCAACGCGCCCAAGCTGCTGATGCTCTCGGGGATCGGGCCGGGCGCGCATCTGGCAGAACACGGCATCCAGGTGGTTGCCGACCGGCCCGGCGTGGGCGCCAACCTGCAGGACCACCTTGAGGTCTATGTCCAGCAGGCCTGCGTGCAGCCGATCACGCTCTATCGCTACTGGAACCTCCGGGGCAAGGGCCTGGCCGGTCTGCAATGGCTGCTGACACGCTCGGGGCCTGGCGCCTCCAACCATTTCGAAAGCGCCGGCTTCATCCGGTCGCGCGCGGGGGTCGAATACCCGGACATCCAGTTTCATTTCCTGCCGATGGCGGTGCGCTACGACGGGCGCGCGGCGGCCGAAGGCCACGGCTATCAGGCGCATGTGGGCCCGATGCGGTCGCAATCGCGCGGCGCGGTGCGGCTGCGCTCGGCCGATCCGCGCGCGGCGCCAGTGATCCGTTTCAACTACATGAGCGAGGAACAGGACTGGGTGGATTTCCGCCGCTGCGTGCGGGTGACGCGCGAGATTTTCGCACAGCCCGCCTTCGCCCCCTACCGGGGCAAGGAAATCCAGCCGGGCGACGACGTGCAAACCGACGACGAGATCGACGCCTTCGTCCGCGCCCATGCCGAAAGCGCCTATCACCCCTGCGGCACCTGCCGGATGGGGCGGGCGCAGGACCCGGGCGCGGTGGTCGATCCGCAGGGCCGGGTGATTGGCGTGGATCGCCTGCGGGTTGCCGATTCCTCGGTGTTTCCGCGCATCACCAACGGCAATCTGAACGCGCCCTCGATCATGGTCGGGGAAAAGATGGCAGATCACATTCTCGGGAAAGACCCGCTGGCACCGGAAAATGCACAGGCCTGGATCAGCCCCGTATGGGAGGTTTCCGATCGTTGATGCACGAGGGTTATCGGGTATCCTGACCGGGAAGAATCGGCGCCGGATCGTCGGTGCCACAAAAAAAGGGAGTAAAGTCATATGTCTAAGGAACTGGAATATCTCAGCCGGAAGGTCGTGCGCGGCCTGATGGACCGGCGCGCCTTCATGGGACGCGCGGCGGCGCTCGGGGCCGGCGCAACCATGGCGACCGGTCTGCTGGGCAAGGCGGCGATGGCGGCCGGGGCGATGAAGGGCGGCACCCTGAAAGCGGGGATGCAGGGGGGCGAAAGCACAAACAGCCTGGACCCGGCGACCTGGGCTTCGGACGTGCCGATCGCTTTCGGGCGGACCTGGGGCGAACCGCTGGTCGAGGTCAGCCCCAACGGCGATCTGGATTTTCGCATCGCCGAAAGCGTGGAGCCCTCGGCCGATGCCAGGACCTGGGTCTTCAGGATTCGCGACGGGGTCGAGTTTCACAATGGCAAGACGGTAACCGCCGAGGACGTGGTGGCGACGCTGCAACGCCATTCGGATGAAAATTCGAAATCCGGCGCGCTGGGCATCGTCAAGGGCATCGCCGACATGAAGGCCGACGGCAACAACGTGGTGCTGACGCTGGACAGCGCCAATGCCGACCTGCCCTATCTGATGGCCGATTATCACCTGATGATCCAGCCCGGCGGCGGCATGGATGCGCCGGACGCCGGGATCGGCACCGGGGCCTACAAGATCGCCGAGAACCAGCCGGGCGTGCGCCACGCCGGAGAGCGTTTTGCCAACTACTGGGACGCCGACAACCGCGGGCATGCGGATTCGGTCGAGATCACCGTGATCAACGACGCCACCGCGCGGCTGGCGGCGCTGCAGTCGGGCCAGGTGCACATGATCAACCGGGTGGAGCCGAAAGTGGTCCGGCTGGTCAAGCGCATCCCCGGCGTCAGCGTCAAGAACGTATCGGGGCGCGGGCACTATGTGTTCATCGCCCATGTCAACACGCCGCCCTTTGACAACCGGGACCTGATGATGGCGCTGAAGCTGGCGATGAACCGGCAGGAAATGGTGGACAAGATCCTGCAGGGCTACGGCTCGGTCGGCAACGATTTCCCGATCAACGCCGCCTATCCGCTGTTCCCGGAAGATATCCCGCAACGCCAGTATGACCCCGAGAAAGCAGCGTTCCATTACAAGAAGTCCGGTCACAGCGGCTCGGTCCTGCTGCGCACCTCGGACGTGGCCTTCCCCGGCGCGGTCGATGCCGCGCAGCTCTATCAGCAGCAGGCCAAGGCCGCGGGCATCGAGGTCGAGGTCAAGCGCGAGCCGGGCGACGGCTACTGGTCGGAGGTCTGGAACGTCAAGCCGTTCTGCACATCCTACTGGAGCGGCCGCCCGGTGCAGGACCAGATGTATTCCACCGCCTATCTTTCCAATGCGGACTGGAACGATACCAGGTTCCTGCGGCCCGATTTCGACAAGATCATCATCGCGGCGCGGGCCGAGCTGGACCCGGCCAGGCGCAAGGATCTGTATCGCCAGGCGGCGCTGATGGTGCGCGACGAGGGCGGCGCCATCATCCCGATGTTCAACGACTTCATCGACGCGGTCAGCGACAAGGTCGGCGGCTGGGTCGCCGATCCCAGCGGCGGCATGATGCACAACAAGGCGCTGATCAAGACCTGGCTCGAGGCCTGAGCGGGCATGGGCCCTCTTGTCATACTGGTGGCCCGGCGCATTGCGCTGGGCCTCCTGCTGCTGCTGGCGGTTTCGGTGCTGATCTTCATCGGCACCCAGATCCTGCCCGGCGATGTGGCGCAAAGCATCCTCGGCCAGTCGGCGACCCCGACAGCGCTGGCCAACCTGCGGCGCGACCTCGGCCTGGATGACCCGGCCTGGCTGCGCTATTTTCGCTGGCTTTTCGGCGTGCTGACCGGCGATCTGGGGCAGTCCCTGGCCAACGGGCAGGACATTGCCACCGAGATCGGGCATCGCCTGGGCAACACGCTGTTCCTGGCCTTCTGGGCGGCGGTGGTTGCGGTGCCGCTGGCAATCCTGCTGGGGCTGGTCGCGGTGCGCTTTCGCAACCGCTGGCCGGACAAGCTGATTTCCGGCGTGACCCTGGCCTCGATCTCGCTGCCCGAGTTCTTCATCGGCTATGTGCTGATCTTCCTTTTCGGGGTGAAACTGCAACTGTTCCCGTCCGTGGCCACGGTCCATGACGGCATGAGCCTGCTGGAAAAGCTGAACGCGATCGCGCTGCCGGTGGCGGTGCTGACGCTGGTGGTGCTGGCCCACATGATGCGCATGACGCGTGCCGCGATCCTGAACGTGATGCAGTCGGCCTATATCGAAACCGCCGAGCTCAAGGGGCTGTCGGCCTTCAAGGTGATCTTCCGCCACGCTTTCCCGAACGCGATTTCGCCGATCGTCAACGTGGTGATGATCAACCTCGCCTATCTCGTGGTCGGCGTGGTGGTGGTCGAGGTGATCTTCGTCTACCCCGGCATGGGGCAGTATCTGGTCGATCACGTCGCCAAGCGCGACGTGCCGGTGGTGCAGGCGACGGGGCTGATCTTCGCCGCGGTCTACATCGTGCTGAACCTGGTGGCCGACGTTGTCGCCATCGTCTCGAACCCCAGGCTGAGGCACCCGAAATGAGGATACCCGTTTCCGCCCTTGTCGGGCTGGTCCTGACCGGCGGCTTTTTCCTGATGGCGGTTTTCGCCCCCTGGGTCGCGCCCTACGGCATGGCCGAGATCGTCGGCGACGTGTGGGAGCCGGCCAGCGCCGAGCACTGGCTGGGCACCGACAATATCGGCCGCGACCTGCTGAGCCGGATAATCTTCGGCGGGCGGACCACGATCGTGATTGCCAGCCTGGCGACGATGCTGTCGTTCTCGCTGGGCGCGATCCTGGGTTTCAGCGCGGCGGTGGCCGGCGGCTGGGTGGATCAGGCGATGAGCCGGCTCAACGATCTGATCATGTCGATCCCGACGCTGATCTTCGCGCTGGTGGTGCTGTCGGTGATGCCGGTGACGCTGCCGGTGCTGATCCTGGTGATGGGGCTTTTGGACAGCACCCGGGTCTTCCGGCTGAGCCGGGCCGTGGCGGTGGACATCAACGTGATGGATTTCGTCGAGGCGGCGCGGCTGCGCGGCGAGGGCCGCCTGTGGATCATCTTTCGCGAGATCCTGCCCAACGCGCTGTCGCCGCTGGTGGCCGAGATGGGCTTGCGCTTCATCTTCGCGGTGCTGTTCCTGTCAACGCTTTCGTTCCTGGGACTTGGCGTGCAGCCGCCGGCCAGCGACTGGGGCGGCATGGTGAAGGAAAACAAGGACGGGATCGTCTTTGGCATCGGGGCGGCGCTGTGGCCGGCGGCGGCAATCTCGGCGCTGGCGATCTCGGTCAACCTGGTGGCGGACTGGGTGCTGAACCGCACCTCGGACCTGAAAGGAGGGCGCGGTGGCTGATATCCTGCTGGACATTCGCAACCTGCATATCGAGGCGACGGTCCATCCGCCGGGTGAAAAGCCCCATGACATCGTGATCGTGGATGACGTGTCGCTGACGCTGGAAAAGGGCCGCGTGCTGGGGCTGATCGGCGAAAGCGGCGCCGGCAAGTCCACCATCGGGCTGGCGGCGATGGGATACGGGCGCGGCGCGATCCGGCTGTCGGGCGAGGTCTGGCTGAACGGGCGCGACATCCTGAAAGGCGGTCTGCGCGAACTGCGCGCGCTGCGCGGCAGGGAGGTCACCTATGTCTCGCAATCGGCGGCGGCCTCGTTCAACCCGGCAAAACGGCTGATGGAGCAGATCGTGGAAGCCGGGCTGGAACACGGGGTGGGGGCGCGGCGCGACCTGGAAGCGCGCGCGGTGCGCCTGTTCGGCGAACTGGGCCTGCCCGACCCGGAAGATTTCGGGCGGCGGTATCCGCACCAGGTGTCGGGCGGGCAGCTCCAGCGCGCGATGACGGTGATGGCGCTGGTGCCCGAGCCCGACCTGATCATCTTCGACGAACCGACAACGGCGCTGGACGTGACCACCCAGATCGACGTTCTGGCGGCGATCAAGAAGGCGATCCGCACGACCGGCGTGGCGGCGATCTACATCACCCACGACCTGGCGGTGGTGGCCCAGGTTTCCGAC
>JALSRF010000488.1 GCA_026984895.1 Paracoccaceae bacterium | reverse complement strand
CCGCCAGTGGCGTAGGGTTTATAGGTCTACGCCCTAGAGCCTGCCGCATCTGGCCACAGCCGGCGCCCACTGTTGCGTGGCATGCATCACAGGGCCGGTTCGCGGCCGCGGCCGCGGCCCGCGCCGACCGGCGCGCCCGGGATCAGTTCAACTGGAACTGGAGCGGGTAATGACCGTCCTGAAAATCTCCGAACAGGTCCGGCAGGTCCGGGTGCTCCACCGGTTTTCCCGAATAGTCGGCCACCAGGTTCTGTTCGGAGACGTAAGCCACATAGAAGCTCTTGTCGTTTTCCGCCAGCAGGTGGTAGAACGGCTGGTCCTTGGGTGGGCGGCTTTCCTCGGGAATGGCGGCGTACCATTCGTCGGTGTTCGAGAACTTCGCGTCCACATCGAAAACCACTCCTCGAAACGGATGCTTTCGGTGACGGACGACCTGACCGATGTGATATTTTGCTCTTGTCTTCAACATGACTAACAACCCCTGCATCGTTAGTAGCGCGCGGTCGCGACACCTGTCCAACGCAAACGCCGGGTTTTCGGGAAACAAACTGTGGACCACCCGCCTACAGTGGCACGCCAGAAGGGCGCATCATTTCCAACCAATTGTAAAACAAAAAGTTTTCCCGTCGCGAGAGCCGCGCGCAGCCACCAGGGCCCTGCCGGGTATCGCGGCGGGGGCGCCGTGGTGCTGATGAATCCGGCGACAGAGGGCGTCCAAGGTTAACAGGACCTTAAACGACTATTTCACCCGCGTGTCCAATCGGACCCGGTGCCCTGAATTGGCCATTCACGATCGCAGGCGAATGCGCTATTGTGTCGGAAAAAGGCGAGGCAGATGAGCAGAATCCTTCGCAACACGGCGCTGTTGCTGTTTGTCGCGGCCTGCGGCAGCGCTAACTATTCCGCGCCGCGCAACCTCGACAATGCCTGTGCCATCGTGGCGCAGCGTCCTGCATACCTGAAGGCGATGAAACATGCGCAGGCCAGGTGGGGGGTGCCGGTGGCCGTGCAGATGGCGACCATCTACCAGGAAAGCAAGTTCATCGGCAATGCGCGCACGCCTCATGCATATGCCCTGGGGATCATCCCGCTGGGGCGGCAAAGTTCCGCATACGGGTATTCCCAGGCGCTCGACAGGACCTGGGACGAATACCGCCGCGACACCGGAAACCGCGGCGCGCGGCGCGACAACATCCGCGATGCGGCCGATTTCATCGGCTGGTACATGAACGGTTCGTCCGAGAAGCTGGGCATTTCCAGATCCGACGCCGCCAGCCAGTATCTTGCCTATCACGAGGGGCGCAGCGGCTTTGCCCGCGGGACCCACAGGTCGAAATCATGGCTCAGGTCGATCGCACGGCAGGTGGCGGCGCGCGCCGACCTCTATGCGCGCCAGCTGTCCTCCTGCGGCCGGGCCTGACCGGGGCGAAGACCTAGAAGCCGCGTTCGTCCGTGGCCTTGTCGATGTTGAACAGATCGGCGGGAAAGCTGACGCCGCTCTGCGTCTGCCCCAGCACAACCGTCGTCGTCTGACCCGAACCGTCCTCGACCACCCACTGGCGCAATTCCACCGGATCGGCGGTAAAGACCATGCGGATGGTTCCGTATTCGGGATGCTTCGGGTCCTGCGCGACAACCGTGGTCGCGGTCCCGTCGTAGCCATGTCCGACAACCATGTTGGCCTGCCCCAGGTCCACCTTCTTCGCCAGGATCAGGCTGAGCGGCGTCTTCACCAGCGGGAATTTCTGCGGCCCCTGGTTCGATTTCGGGTCGAACACCGCCACCTGCCCCTGCCAGGCCAGCACCAGGCTGTCGTCGGGGGGGTCATACTCGAACCGGATGTTTCCGGGGCGGCGAATGAACACGCGCCCGGTCGAAAGCGACCCATCGTCGTTGATCTGGGTGAACTTGGCGCGCACGGTCTTCAGCCCGTTCAGGTAGCTGGAAATGCGCGCCAGCGAAAGTTCCTGCGCCGCCGCCGGCGCGCCGCCGGAAACGAGGGCGCCCGCCGCCAGCAGCAAGGACGCGAAAACGGCTCGAATACTGTTCATGCCCGCAATCTAATGTTCGCTTCGCGCCGGCGCACCTCGAATCCGATCACATCCGTGCGAGTCGGCGCCTTATTGCTGTTCGGGCATCAGAATCTCGCGCTTGCCCACATGGTTGGCGGGCGATACCAGCCTGTTTTCCTCCATCTGCTCGACCAGGCGCGCGGCCTTGTTGTAACCGATCGCCAGTTTGCGCTGGATGTAGGATGTCGAACACTTCCGGTCGCGCGCGACAATGGCCACCGCCTGATCGTAAAGCGCATCCTCTCCGGTCGTGTTTCCGCCCAGTCCGAGAACCAGGTCGATGTCATTCTCCTTGTCCTCGTCAGGGCCTTCGACAACGCCGCCCACATATTGCGGCGGGCCATAGGCCTTGAGGCTGTTCACGACTTCTTCCACCTCTTCGTCGCTGACAAAGGGGCCGTGCACGCGGGTGATCCTGGCGCCGCCGGCCATGTAAAGCATGTCGCCCATGCCCAGAAGCTGTTCGGCCCCCTGTTCGCCCAGGATGGTGCGGCTGTCCACCTTGGAGGTCACCTGGAACGAGATGCGCGTCGGGAAGTTCGCCTTGATCGTGCCGGTGATGACATCCACCGAAGGGCGTTGCGTGGCCATGATCAGGTGAATGCCCGAAGCCCGCGCCATCTGCGCAAGCCGCTGGATGCAGGCCTCGATCTCCTTGCCGGCGACCATCATCAGGTCGGCCATCTCATCGACGATCACGACGATGTAGGGCAGTTTCTCCGGCTGGATTTCCTCGGTCTCGAATACCGGATCGCCGGTTTCGTCGTCAAAGCCGGTCTGCACGGTTCGGCTGAACATCTCGCCCCGGGCCAGAGCGTCGGCAACGCGGCCGTTGTAGCCCTCGATGTTGCGCACGCCCATCTTGGACATCTTGCGATAGCGTTCCTCCATCTCGGCGACGACCCATTTGAGGGCCACCACCGCCTTTTTCGGATCAGTCACCACCGGCGAAAGCAGGTGCGGGATGCCGTCATAGACCGAAAGCTCCAGCATCTTGGGGTCGATCATGATCAGCCGGCATTCTTCGGGCGAAAGCTGATAGAGCAGACTCAGGATCATGGTGTTGATCGCCACCGACTTGCCCGAACCGGTGGTTCCCGCGATCAGCAGGTGGGGCATCTTGGCCAGCGATGCCACCACCGGATCGCCGCCGATATCCTTGCCCAGCGCCAGCGGCAGGGTCATGTGACTGTCGCCGAATTCGCGCGCCGCCAGGATTTCGCGAAGCATCACCTTTTCGCGGTGCTCGTTGGGAAGTTCGATACCGATGACCGAACGCCCCGGCACCGTGGACACCCGCGCCGACAGGGCGGACATCGACCGCGCGATGTCGTCCGACAGCCCGATCACACGGCTGGCCTTCAGGCCTGGCGCGGGCTCCAGTTCATACATGGTCACCACCGGCCCCGGGCGCACCGAGACGATCTGCCCCTTCACCCCGTAGTCGTCGAGCACCGATTCCAGCATCCGCGCATTCTGTTCCAGCGCTTCGTCGGACAACTGGTATCGCATTGACGCGTCCGGGCTGCTCAACAGGTTAAGCGGCGGCAGTTCGTAAGCGTTCTCGCGCGTGTCGAACGGCAACGCCGGCTGCGCTTCGGCCTTTGCCTTGCGCGATGGCTTCACGGTCTTGCGCGGCGGATGCCGGACGACCGGCTTTGGCGCCACGGCTGAGGGCGCCGGGGCCGGCGGCACGCTGTCCGATGGTTCCAGCGGCAACCCGAGATCGCCATCAACTGCCGGCGCTGGCGTTCCGGTGGCAGGGCGGTTGTTCAGCGCCTCTTCCAGAATGATCGGCTGCGGGCCGCGCGGGTGACGCGCGCGAAGCGGTGGTTCGCCGCGGCCGAATCCATGCCCTTGCCCTTGCCCGCGCCCGTGCGAAGAGCCATGTTGCAAGGTCTGCTGCATCACCCGGTTCTTGATGATCTGGGCGATCTTCGCCTTGATTTCCGGGTTGCCCAGGTCTTCGGCGCCGAAAAGCTCGGGCTGCGGTTCTGCCGCCGGTTCTTCGTTGCGCCTGCGCAGACCGGGCAGGCGCGACAGAATGCCGGGCCTGGGGGCCGGCGCGGGTGTTTCGCCTGTCGGCCCCGCATGCGGCGCCATCGCCGGGTCCGCCCGCAAAATGGCCGCACCGCGCCCGTCATGGCGCTGGGCCGGTTGCGCGATGCGCGGCTCGTTCAGCGGGCCCGGGGCCGGGGCGGCTTCCGCTGCGTCGGCGGCCCGGATCCGGGTCCCGGCCTGCCGTGCCTGCCGGATCTGGCGGCGCGCTTCCTGCCGGGCGCGACGGCGGGACGACTGGCGGGCAAGAAGGCCGCGCGCGCCCATGACCGTGCCGGTCGCGCCAAGCCCCAAAAGGCGCGCCACCGCCGCGTAGATCAGCACCACGCCCAGCAGAAGGAAACGCCCGAAGCGCATCAGCTCGCCGCGGTCCGCGCCCAGAATGAAGGCGGCCATGACCAGCATCCCGCCCGCCATCGCCAGCGACATGACCTTCAGGCCCAGCGCTGCCTTGACCGGCAGCACCCCGAGAACGGCCCCCAGAACCGTGTCGCCGAAAAGCCCGCCCAGCCCGAAGGAATGGGTCCAGGCGGCACCGGGGACAAGCGTCGAGGCATAGACCGAGGCCAGTGCAATGCCGATCGGCGCGAAGATCATGCGCGCCACCGCCCGCTCTTCGCCGATATGCGTGATGAACCGGACCCCCCAGACCGCAAGCACCGCGCTGATCGCCCATGCGCCCATGCCCGCGATCACGATCATCGGGGACGCGATCGACGCACCGAAGCGCCCCAGCAGGTTCTGCGCCTGCTGGTCGGTCACCGCCAGCCAGCTTGGATCGTCGGGGTTGTAGGACCACAGGATCATGCCCAGAAGGATCGCCACCACGAGAAAGGCAAAGCCCAACAGTTCCTTGCCTCGCCGTTCGATAAGCACCTGGGTGCGGCTGTCGAAAAGCGGGTCTCGTTGTCTTGCCTGATATGATGCCATCTGTTCTTTTCCTTACCCGTACAGGCAGTCACGAAGCCGCTCCAGCCCGTGCTGCAATTCATCGACAGGGGCCACCATCGCGGCCCGCACATATCCCCGGCCGGGGTTTTGCCCCGACACCGTTCTGCCAAGATAGGCGCCGGGAAGAACCCGAACGCCGGTTTCTTTCCACGCGGCAAGCGCGGCCTGTTCGCCATCGTCCACCGGCAACCACAGGAAGAAGCCGGCATCGGGCGCGCCGGCGCCCGGCACGCCGCAAAAGGCCTGGTCGGCCAGATCGTATTTTGCCCGATAAAGCGCGCGGTTGTCCTCGACATGGGTGTCGTCCGCCCACAGCCGCTCGGCGGCGCGTTGCAGCGGCAGGGGCAGGGGCGCGCCGGCATAGGCGCGAAGCTGCCGGATACGCGCGATGCCCTCGGGCCCGCCCGCAATGAAGCCCGACCGCAGCCCCGGCACGTTCGAACGTTTGGACAGCGAATGGAACACGAAGGCGCGTTCCGGGTCGGCGCCGATCTCGTCGGCCACTTCAAGCAGGCCCGCGGGGCGCGTGTCGCGGTAGATTTCGCCATAGCATTCGTCTGCGAACACGCGAAAATCGTGTTTTTCGGCCAGACCCAGCAGCTCTTTCAGATAGTCCCGGTCCGCCACCGCCCCTTGCGGGTTTGAAGGCGAACAGACATAGGCGATTGCAACGCGATCCAGCACGGCGGGCGACAGCGACGCATAGTCCGGCAGAAAGCCGTTCTGAGATGTTGCCGGCACGAACACCGGTTCGCCGGAAACCGCCGCGGCCGCGACCGCATAGACCTGGTAGAACGGATTGGGCAGCAGCACCGCGGTCCGGGCGCCGGATGCATCCCGTTCGGGGCAAAGCGCGATGCAGGCATTGAACAACCCCTCGCGGGTGCCGTTCAGCGCCATGATCCGCGTTTGCGGATCGACAGTCACGCCGTAACGGCGCGCCAGCCAGGCCGAGATTGCCTCCAGCAGTTCGGGCGTGCCGTCGTTGGGCGGATATTTCCCGAACCCATCGGCATTCTCGGCAATCACGTCCGCCACCCAGGACGGAAAGCCGTGACGCGGCTCTCCGATCGACATGTGCAGCACCGCACCGCCGGGCGCATGCGCGTCCAGCAGCCTCCGCAGACGCGGAAACGCATATTCTGGCAGGTCCGAAAACCGCTCGGGAAACACCATTGCTGCCTCGTCTTTCGGGGTCGTCTCGCCCCGTTCTCGTGCACGATAGCCAAGCCCGTGCGCCGGGTCCAGAAGAACGCCGCGGTTTTCGTGGCCTGGACCGGGGCGCTGTTGCTTCAGACCAACACCGCCTCGGCAGCGGCACCGATGCGCAACAGCCGCTCTTCGCTGCCCGGCCCGCCCAGAAAGGTGATGCCCGTGGACGGCACGCCGGTCGGCAGCGTGAGCCCGGCACAGTTGAACAGGTTGCCGATACGCGTATTGCGCAGGGCCAGCAGGTTTTCCGAGACATAGAACGCCTCGTCGCTTGCGACCCGCTCCATGTTGGGGGCAAGCGTGGGCGAGGACGGCAGGATCACCGCATCGTGGCCGGCGACCTGTGCATCCCAGCTTTCGCGCAGGCGTTTCATCTCCTGCCAGGCGCGCACATATTCGACCGCGCTGTAGGCCAGCCCGCCCTGAAACCGCTTGAGAATGGCCGAATACATCTTTTCCGGCGCGGCCTCGATGGCTTCCTGCCAGGTCGCATAGGCCTCGGGCGTGT
>JALSRF010000487.1 GCA_026984895.1 Paracoccaceae bacterium | reverse complement strand
AAGGCACTCGGCACTTGGCTGGAAAAGCCCCTTGGCTTTCGAAGCTCAGGCCGCATAAATGAGAAACCGGAGCGGCATCAAACCGTGACAGGTCCAAGGTGACGGTAGACGCTGCGGGAATGAAGTCGATATCAAAGACCTCTGCATAATCAGGGACTCTCGGCATCTTGGCATTCTGGTAGACTTGTCCCGAGTTTTTCGAGGGCAAATGATGGATCTTTTCTTGTGCGAAGCGGCGGATCGGATTGGTGCGGATGACGTTCTGGCGAAGGTCGATGCGCTGCTGGATCGGGGGGTGTTTTCGGGGCTTCTGGCGGCGGGGGCTGAAGCGGTCGGGGCTTGCGCCACAGGGCTATGATCCGCTGGTTCTGTTCACGTGCCTTCTGGTGGGCCAATGGCACGGGCTGAGCGACCCCCGGCTGGAGCGGGCCTTGAAGGTTCGGCTCGATTTCATTGAGTTTTGCGGTCTCGATCTGCATGGGTCGGTGCCCGACGAGACCACCCATTGCCGGTTCCGCAATGCGCTGACGAAAGCGGGGATTTTCGACGACCTTCTGGCGGAGGTTTGCCGCCAGATCGAGGCGCATTGCTTGAAGCTGCGGGCGGTCGAGGCGGCGATCATCGACGCGACGCTGATCGAGACAGCGGCACAGTCTCCCAATGCCCCATGCAAGCAGAATGCTGCAACAAAGCCCATGACAGTAGCAAACCCTGCGGCCCGTCCGGATGGGGGAAACGTCTTCGCGATCAAGACACCGTTAGGACCGGGCGACATCACCAAAAGCGATGCGACCAGGGCAAGTGTCAAGATTTCTGACCATGCCATGTTGTGCTCTCCTGAGCGCGGACCTCTCGTGGCAACAGGTCACCGACTCATAAGATCGCAACCAGATCCTGTTAGAGGCGATCTGGACGGATGCGAGGTCGTTGTCGTCGCGTTTGTTGCATCGGGTTGTAACTGCGTGAAAGTGGTTGATCTTGTTGAAGAAACGCTCGATCCGGCTACGCGCCTTGCAAGCCTCCGGGCGTGTGGCGGGGGTCGTGGCATTGGGGCATCCCTCGTGCCGATGCCAGAAACAGCCGTGAACGGATACCACCGCCCGATACCTTGCGGGCACGCGGTCTGGTCGACCGGGCCCAGGCGGGCGGGCGCGACCGGATCAACGGGCAGGCGCTGTTGAACGCCGAAGACTCCGGCTGACAGGGCCGCCTGCTTCCTTTCCCGTTTTCATGTCTCGATCGCCAGGCCCGGGTGCCGTTCGCGTGCCATCTTGCGCACGGAAACATGCATCCACAGGGTGGACACCGCCACCAGCACGAACAGCAGCATGAAGGGGGCTGTCCAGATCCCGGTTGCGTCCAGCAGGATGCCGAAGGCGATCGGCAGGACGAAACCGCCAAGCCCGCCGATCATGCCGACCAGCCCGCCGACCGATCCGACATGATCGGGATAATAGTGGGGGATATGCTTGTAGACGGCCGCCTTGCCCAGGCTCATCGCGCCCCCCAGGATCACGGTGAGGATGACGAACAGGCTCAGGGAAACGCGGATATGGAATTCGAACGTGCCGTGGATGCCCTGAACGATGTGGCGGCTGCCGGGGTAGGACATGATGAGCAATACGCACAGTGACACCAGGAACGTCATGTAGATCACCGCGCGCGCGCCCCACCGGTCCGACATCCAGCCGCCCACGGCGCGAAAGATCGACCCCGGCAGCGAATACAGGCCCGCCAGGACGCCGGCGGTTGTCAACTCCAGGCCATAAGCGCCGACATAATAGCGCGGCAGGAACGAGGCCAGCGCCACAAAGGCGCCGAAAACGAAGAAGTAATATACGGAAAACCGCCAGACCTGCAGATTTTTCAGGGGCGCAAGCTGCGCGGCAATCGGCACATGCCGCGCGCCGGCGGCACGGCGGCGGCGGTGCTCTGGGTCGGGCCTGGACAGCGCGTGGAACAGGACGGCCGTAACGGCCAGCACCCCCGCATAGACCTTCGCGGTCCCTTGCCAGCCCAGGGCCACAACCAGGAACGGCGCGGCAAGGTTGGTGAGCGCGGCGCCGACATTGCCGACTCCGAAAATGCCCAGAGCCGTGCCCTGGTGCCTGCTTTCGAACCAGCGCGACACATAGGCGACCCCGATGATGAACGAGCCGCCAGCCAGCCCCAGTGCCAGCGCCACCAGCAGGAACATTCCATAGGTCTGCACCGTGGTCAGCATCCAGACCGCCGCGGCGGTCACCAGCATCTGCAACGGGAATACGATCCGGCCACCGAACCGATCGGTCCAGATCCCCAGAGCCAGCCGGCTGATCGATCCGGTCAGGATCGGGGTTGCGACCAGCACGCCGAACTGGGTGTCGCTCAGGCCCAGATCCTGTTTGATCCGAATGCCGATGATGGAAAAGATCGTCCAGACCGCAAAGCAGACCGTGAAGGCAAATGTGCTCAACCCCAGGGCGCGGTGCTGATCCCGGCGTGTTACATTGGCTGGACGTGACATCGGATCTCCTCCTGTTCGGCTGCGGATCTTGTCGGGCGGGCATCGATCAATGCCTGAAGGTCCGGTTTGCAGGAGCCGCAGTTCGTGCCTGCGGCCGTGCATTTGCCCACGGCTTCCACGCTGGTGGCACCGTGGCGGATCGCGTCGTGGATCGCATGGGCGCCAACGTTGAAACAGGCGCACACGATCGGGCCGGGGTCGGGCTGGTCGGACATCGGCAGCCCGGCCAGCGCGACAAGGGCGCTGACGTCCCGGTTGATCCTGGAGATCGCCAGTTCCCTTGCCACGCGGATGGGGCGGGGCGAGGCAAAGAACACCCCCTTGAGCACCGCGCCCTGATGGATGGCGATCCGCACGGTGCCACGCGCAGGGTCGCGCATCACGCTGACACCGCCGGTGTCGAGGTTCAGAATCCGGCGGGCCTGATCCTCCCAGTTGTCGGGGGCGGCGTTGCCCGCCAGTTCGCAACGCCATCCCGTGGCGGTTCGGGCAACGGCGCTGTAGGCAAGGCCGGGAGACATTGCACGGGCCGAGGCGGCGAACCCGTACCAGTGCGGCGTGAACCGGCATGCGCGCACCTGGACGGCCTTGGATGCGGGCTGACCCGAAACCGGATCGGTCACCGCCGGAATGCAGGCGTTGATGCGTCCGGTCGGGGCGTGGGTATTGCTCCAGTGCATCGGGACGAACAACGCGCCTGGCCCGATGCCGTCGGTGATTTTCGCGCGCACCACCGCCTGGCCGCGCGCGGACTCTATTTTCAGCAGCTCCGCGTCTGCAACGCCAAGAAAGCGGGCGTCTTTCGGGTGAATTTCGGCAAAGGGTTCGGCCTGATTCTGGTTCAGGCGCGCGGATTTTCCGCTTCGGGTCATGGTGTGCCACTGGTCGCGAATGCGCCCCGTGTTCAGGCACAGGGTCTGCGCTGTGTCGGCGGGCACGGGCATGGCGCTCACCGGCACCATGCGCGCCTTGCCGTCGGCGTGAAAGAACCCCCCCTGGGCGAAGAAGCGTTCTGTCCCGGCGGCTCTGGAGGTGACCGGCCATTGCACGGGGGCAAGCGCGGCATATTCGGCGTCGGAGATGTCCGCCAGTCCGCTGATGTCGAAGTCGCGCCCCAATGCGGCGGCGCGCCCGGAAAGGGCGGCATGTTCGCGGAAAATGGCCGCCGGAGAGTCAAACGCGAACGCATCGCCCCAGCCCATGCGCCGGGCCACCTCGCAAATGATCTGCCAATCGGGCCGGGTTTCGCCGGGCGCCGGCAGGAAGGCGCGTTGCAGACTGATCCGGCGTTCGGAATTGGTCACGGTTCCGGTCTTTTCGCCCCATGCGGTGGCGGGCAGCTGCACGTCCGTCAGGATGCTGGTGTCGGTCCTGTTCACCACCTCGGACACCACGGTGAAATCCACCCTTGCGATGGCCCGGCTGACAGAGTCGGCGTCCGGCAGGGAAACGGCCGGGTTGGTTCCCATGATCCACAACGCCTTGATCCGGCCCGACTCGCAGGCCCGGAAAAGATCAACCGCCTTCAGCCCGGGTTTCGTGCAGATGGTCGGAGACCGCCACGCCTGCTGAACGGCCTTGCGGTGGGTCGGGTTCTCGATCTCCAGATGGCAGGCCAGCGTGTTGGCCAGCCCGCCGACCTCGCGCCCGCCCATGGCGTTGGGCTGGCCGGTAACCGAAAACGGCCCCATGCCGGGGCGACCGATGCGGCCGGTGGCCAGGTGGCAGTTGAGGATCGCATTGACCTTGTCGGTGCCGCCAAGGGACTGGTTCACGCCCTGGGAGAAAACCGTGACGACCTTCTCGGCGCCGATCCACATGTCATGAAAACGGCGGATGTCGTCGGCGGGCAGGCCGGTGTCATCCGGGTTCATGGCCCGGGCGGCGTCAACGGTCTGCTCGAAGCCGCTGACGTGGGCTGCGACGTAGTCCCGGTCAACGGCGCCGCGTCGGACGATTTCGCTCAGCAGGCTGCCGAACAACGTGGTATCGCCGTTCGGGCGGATGGCCAGATGCAGGTCCGAGGCGGCGCTGGTGGCGGTGCGGCGCGGGTCGATGGTGATGATCTTCAGAGCCGGCCGCGCGGCCCGGGCCGCCAGGATGCGCTGAAACAGCACCGGATGGCACCAGGCCAGGTTGGAACCGGTCAGCACGATCAGCTCGGCCTGGTCCAGATCCGTGTAGGTGCCGGGCACGGTATCGGCCCCGAAAGCGCGCTTGTGTCCGGCCACCGACGAGGCCATGCACAGGCGGGAATTGGTATCGATATTGGCCGAACCGATAAACCCCTTCATCAGCTTGTTGGCGACGTAGTAATCCTCGCTCAGCAATTGCCCTGAAACGTAGAAGGCCACGCTGTCCGGGCCGTGGGTGTGGATTGCGGCGGCGAACCTGGCGGCGACCAGATCAAGCGCCGTGTCCCAGCCGGCGGGCCGCCCCTTGATGCGCGGGCTCAACAGGCGCCCTTCAAGATCGATGGTTTCGGCAAGCGCCGCGCCTTTCGAGCACAGCCGGCCAGCATTCGCCGGGTGATCGGGATCGCCCTTGATGGTGCCCTCGGGCGTGGCCAGCAGCCCGCAGCCAACGCCGCAATAGGGGCAGGTGGTGCGGACCGTTGTCATGCGGCGGCGCGGGCCGTCAGGCGTGTCGTATCAAGCAGCAAGCGCCCGTTTTCGACCTTGATTTCATAGGTGTTCACGCGGCCCTCGTCAGCGCCCCGGGCCCGGCCGGTCTGCAGGTCGATGACCCAGTTGTGCAACGGGCAGGTTACCGCCGTGCCATGTACGATACCTTCGGACAGGGGGCCTTTTCTGTGCGGGCAGGCGTCATCCGTCGCGAAAACGCGGTCCTGTGCGGTGCGAAAGACGGCCACACAGCCATGGGCGGTTTTCACCACCCGCGCCCCGCGCCGGGGGATGTCGTCCAATGCGGCAATATCGGTCCAGTTCGTCATTGCGCTGCCTCCAGTGTCAGATCGGCCAGAGCGGTCCATTTATTTGCCCGGTATTGCGGTTTCGCCTGCTCGGCCCACGGGTCCTTGCGGTAAACCGATTGCGAAATCTCGAAACGTTCGCACAGGGCGGCACGGTTCTCGAGGTCGTCCACCACCTGTTCGATCACCCAGTCCATCCCGACCTTGGCGACCCATTTGTAGGGCCGATCCAGGTAGGCCGCGTTTTCGCGGTACAGCTGGACAAAGGCCACCGTCAGGTCGATCACCTCCTGTTCGGTGGCGACCGTCGCCAGCGCCTCGGTCTGCTTCACTTCCATGCCCGCGGCCCCCGCCACCGACACCTGGTAGCCGCTTTCGACACAGATCACTCCCAGGTCCTTGCAGGTGGCCTCGGCGCAATTGCGCGGGCAGCCGGACACGGCCAGCTTGACCTTGTGCGGAGTCCACGCCCCCCAGAGGATTTTCTCCAGCTTGATGCCAAGCCCGGTGCTGTCTTGCGTGCCAAAGCGACAGTGATCGGTGCCGACACAGGTTTTCACCGTACGCAGCCCTTTGGAATAGGCGTGGCCCGAGACCAGACCGGCATCGTTCAGATCGGCCCAGATGGCCGGCAAATCCTCGCGCGCGACCCCCAGCAAATCAATGCGCTGGCCGCCGGTCACGTGGATAGTCGGCACGTTGTATTTTTCCGCCGCATCGGCAATGGCACGCAATTCCTGCGGCGTCGTGATGCCGCCCCACATGCGCGGCACCACGGAATAGGTGCCGTCCTTTTGAATGTTGGCGTGATTGCGTTCATTCACGAAACGGCTTTGCAGATCGTCGGCATAGTCCAGCGGGAATTCGGCAATCAGGTAATAGTTCAGCGCGGGCCGGCAGATGTGGCAGCCGCACGAGGTCTTCCAACCCATTTCCTGCATCACGGCGGGGATGGATTTTAGTTGTTGCGATTTGATGATCCGGCGAATGTCTTCGTGGCTGTGATCGGTGCAGGGGCAAATGCCGGCGGGGGCAGGGGCCTGAAAATCATCGCCCATCGTCACCGCCAGCACCTGTTCCACCAGACCGGAGCAAGACCCGCAAGAGGCCGACGCTTTGGTCACGGCCTTGACTGCGCCCAGATCGGTTGCGCCGTCCTGAATCGCCTGCACGATGGTGCCCTTGCACACGCCGTTACAGCCGCAGATTTCGGCACTGTCGGGCATCGCCGCCACCAGTGCCAGCGGGTCCGTCATTTCACCGCCCTGATAGGCCGGGCCGAATATCAGGGTTTCGCGGATCTCGGAAATATCTTCGCCGGACTTCAGCTTGTCAAAGAACCAGCCGCTATCGGCGGTATCGCCATACATGACCACGCCGATGATC
>JALSRF010000486.1 GCA_026984895.1 Paracoccaceae bacterium | reverse complement strand
TCGGCCCGGCGCGTTGGCCTCGGGCCTCGGGCCTCAGACCGTGCGCCAGTAGGCCGGGCGCAACAGCACGAAGACCGTCAGCATTTCCAGGCGCCCCAGATACATGCCCGCGGAAATCACCCATTTCGCCGCATCGGGCAGGCTGGCATAGTTGCCCGCCGGCCCGATGATGCTGCCGACCCCGGGGCCGACATTGCCGATCGCCGACACCGCGGCGCTGATCGAAGTCGAGAAATCCAGCCCGATCAGCGCCAGGGTGAAGGCGATGAAGACGATGGTCAGAAAGAACATCGTCAGGAAGGAAATCACCCCGTCCAGCACCCCGGGCTGCACCGTGCGTCCCTCGTAGCGCAGCGGAATGATCGCGCTTGGGAAGCGCACCGACTTCAACATCATCCGCGTGCTGCGCACCAGGATGATCCAGCGCATGATCTTTGCCCCGCCCGCGGTCGAACCGGTGCATCCCCCGACCGTGGACAGCAGCAGGAAGGACACCACGAAGAACGGGCCCCAGGTGGTGTAGTCCTGGGTGGCGTATCCGGCGCTGGACACCACCGAGGCGACGTTGAAGGCGACATAGCGCAGCGCATCGAAGAACGGCACATCCGAGGTGGCGACCCGCCACAGCGTGAGCACGCCGATGGCCACCGCCAGCACCTTCAGCATGACGATCACCTGTTCGCTGTGAAACTGCCGGTGGAAGATCGCCCGGATGTGCCAGACGAAGGGAAAGGATGCGACCACCATGAAGAAGGTGCCGGCCCATTGCAGGAAAACGCTGTCGAAATAGCCGAAAGAGGCATCGTGGCTTGAATATCCGCCGGTGGAAAGCGTCGTCATCGCATGCACCGCCGCATCGAAGACCGACATGCCGCCGGCAAGATAGGTCAGCGCGCAGATCAGCGTGATGGTGGCATAGACCCAGAGCGAGGCCGCGGCAAAGCGCGTGGCGCTGCCCAGCTCCTTTTCGCCGGTCTCCGAGCTTTCGGTGCGAAACAGCTGCATGCCGCCCACCTTCATGATCGGCAGCAGCGCGATGCCGGTCACGATGAACCCGATGCCGCCCAGCCATTGCAGCAGCGCGCGCCAGATCAGGATGCCGTGGGCGGTATCGTCAAGGCCGGTCATCACCGTGGAACCGGTGGTGGTCACGCCGGAAATCGCCTCGAAGAACGCATCCGTGAAGTCCAGCGACCAGAAAAACAGCGGCAGCGCGCCCGCGACCGCCGCCGTCAGCCAGACCGTCGCCGTCAGCAGAAAGGTATGGCGGCGGGTGAAATCGGCCACCCGCGATGCCACGGCAAGGCAGGCGCTGACCCCGACGATCGTCGCGATCAGGGCCGCGCGCAGAAAGACCGCCGCCGTGTCCGGGTAGATCAGCGCATCCAGCGCCATCAGGATGGAGGTGAAGATCAGCACCGCGCCATTGGCAAAAACGACAAAGTTCATGCGACCACACCCGCCATCTCATTGCGCGAAAACGCGACAGGGCTTGGCTACAGCGTTTCGGGGCAAAGTGCAAAACGGTTGTGCGCGGCCCGATCCGGCCCGGTTTTCAACCGGCGGCATGCTGCGCGAACAGCGCCGCCAGCCCGGCGTGCAAGCCATGCCAGGGCGCATCCGGGTTTGCCGGCAGGTTTGCCTGCACGGGCGCGCGCGCACCGGTCGCGGGTCAGCGGGCGGGTGCCGAAATCGTGAACAATCCTTTTCCCGGACAGGCCGACATAACGCTTGCTAATGCATCATTAGTCTTTTATTTACATTCGCACGACCTGTGACGAGTGCTGGTGCTGGCAAGTCTGCCAAAAGCGCGAACGACAACATCCGGCTGACCGCCGCGGCGACATGCGTGTTCACGCCTGTTCCCGAGGGGTTTGTCCCTGGATATTCCGCTCGCTCGCGTTGCCCCGATCTCCCCGCCTGAAGCGCGGGCAGATCCGGGGCGGGTTCGGCAGCCGGCCATCCCACCGGTCCGAGACGATTTGAAAGGCTGAATTTATGCTCAGGAAGCGGGAAATCAACGACATGGCCGCCGGGATTTCGGCCAGGATCCAACAGCTCGAAGCCGAGCTGAAGGAAGAATACAAGAAGCTGATCCGCATTTCCTCGGACTTCGACGACATCGCCGCCGAGCTTGTGGTGCTTGAGCGCAAGCGCCTGCCGGAATCGGTCAAGCAATACGAGGTCACCGCCCTTCTTGACCGGCTTCATGTCCAGGTCGGCAAGACCTTCGGCTGCGAGCGCGACCAGGAATTCATTCTGGAAGCCGCTGTCGATGTGATGGAAGAAAACGCGGCCGCTGCCCTGAATTCGCGCCTGTGACCGACCGGGCCGGCCGGGCCCAACCCGCCCCGCGCGACGCACGCCCCGGGCGCGCGGCCCCGGCGCCCGGCCCGGTATCGCGCCATGCACCGTTACCAGGCGCGAAATGCGTCGGGTTTGAGAAAGTTCAGCGCCTCGTCGGACACGATTTCGCCCAGCAGACGCATGATCTCGCTTGACTGGGTGCTCGACTGCCAGTGCAGCGACACCTGAACGCGCTTTGCGGGCACCATTTCCACAAGCCGACCGGCTTCGACATGCGGCAGGACCGTCTCGGTCGGCATCAGCCCCCAGCCGGTTCCGCCAAGACAGCAGGCAAGATAGGCCGCGTTGGACGGGATCATGTGCGACGGCGGCCTGGTCGATTCGCCAAAACACAGAACCATCCATTGCTCGGGCAGCGTATCCTTGCGATCGAAGCTCACGCAGGGCGCCCGCGCCAGCGCGGCGAGTGTCGGGGCCGCATCGAAGTGCTGCCGGAAGAAGTCCGGCGATGCCACGGCCATGTATTCCATGGCGCCCAGGGAAATGCGCCGACAGCCCTGCAACGGTTTCTCGATCGTGGTCAGCACCGCCAGCGCGTCGCCCGACTTCAGGTTGTGTTCGGTATGTTCCTGATCGTCCGGGATCACGTCGAACAGGACGCCCAGCTCTGCTGTGGCCCGGTTCAGCACGTTCGGAAACCACGTGGCGAGGCTGTCGCTGTTGACGGAAATACGGATCGTGGGCGTGTGCGTTTCCGGCCCGCGCAGCAGGTCGCGGATGCGCCCGTTCAGTTCGTGTTGCAGCAGGGTGACCTGTTCCATGTGCCGGCAAAGCTGAAGCCCGGTGTCGGTGGGAACGCAGGGCCGCCCCCTGACGACAAGCAGCGTGCCCACCCGTTCCTCCAGCTGCTTGATTCGCTGGCTGACCGCCGATTGGGTGACGCCCAGCGCGTTTGCGGCCGCCTCGAAGCCGCCTTCGCGCACTACGGCCGCAAGCGCCGTCAATGAATCGTAGTCGAAGTCCATGGTTCTCTTAGAATATTATATTAGCGCTGCTTATTCAATGTTAGGGTCCGCCGCCATACAACCACTAATTGTAGGAGACTTTGCGAAAAAGCGCAATGTTTGCATTAGTCCACCTGATTTTCGCCCTTTTAACTGTTTCTGTTTTTGAAATTATTCGTTTCCATTTTCGTAACTTGGGCCTATAGGATTCAACCACAGGTGATACAATTTCCGGGGGGCAGACATGTCAGTCGCTACACTTCGCAAACGGTTCATGCCCAGGTTTCAGGGGCTTTCGAAATACCCCAGGGCCGCCGCCTGGCTGATGCTTGGCTGGTATTTCGCCCAGATAATCGGGGCGATCTTTCTTGGCAACTTCCTGCTGGAACGCCCGGCAGGCGCGCTCAACGTGGCGGCGATGGTGCTGACGGCGATCTTCATCGGCACGCGGCTGCGCGGGCTCAACAACATCGTCCACGAATGCACCCATTATTCGTTTTCCGACCATCGTGAGGACAACGTGAGGATCGGCTCGCTCTGCGCGTCGGTGCTGACCGGCTGCTTTCATCAGTATCGCGACGAACACATGTCGCATCATGCCTATCTGGGGGATTACGAGCGCGATCTGGATCTGCAGGGCATCCGCAAATTCAGGCTGCACGAACCGCTGACAGCCCGCACGATCCTGCGCCATGTCCTGACGCCGCTGCTGGGGCTGCACCTGCGCACCTATGCGGGGGTCAATCTTTCGGCCCGCGACGGCCGGATCTACCAGTGGCTGAAGGTCGCGCTGCTGGTCTCGATCCTGGTTTTCACGGTGATCAAGCCGCTGAGCGCGCTGTTCTTCGTGATCCTGCCTCTGTTCTACATCTTTCCGACGCTGAACTACTGGACCGATTGCCTGGATCACGCCGGGGTGGTCGGCGCCGAGGACGAACTGGATGCGTCACGCAACATCCTGGCGCCGAAACCGCTGCGCTACATCCTGTTTCCGCGCAACGACTGCTTTCACCTGGTGCATCACCTGTTTCCGAAAGTGCCCGCGCGGCATCTGGAAACGGCACATCGCGAACTGTGCGCGGACCCGGAGTATCGCTCCAGGCCGCTTGCGGTGCGCGCGCGGGCCAGCCGCAACGAAACCCTTGTTGCCGGGGCCTCTTAGGGTCAGGACCCCAGGCCGGCAGGCCGGGCGGGCGGGCGCCCCCGGGCGGGCGCGCCGGCGAACGGGCGGTCAGTGGACCTCGGTATAGATGCGCATGTCGAAATGCGCGCCGCGCCGCTCCAGCGCCACCCGGCAAAAGGCCAGTTCCTTGGTGCGGCTGGCGCGGATGAGAGCGCTGTGCAGCATGTCGTAGTGGCCGATCACATCGCCCGGCTCGCTGCATGCGTCCGTCTGTTCGAGGCATTCGATCAGGATTTCGCCACGCGCGAACAGTCGGCTTGAACGCAGCAGGTAGGCCATCGCCTCGCACAGGCGCGCGCGCCCCATGTAGCGGAATTCCGATGCGTGCAGCGACAGGGTGCTTCGGGTCTTTCTGAACAGCACGAACGCATCCGATGCGCGCGCGCCGTCCTGACGTGCGATGCTCCATTTCAACGCGCCGACCGGGGTCGAGTTTACGCGGGCGCTGCGGCTGTCCACATGTTTCATCTTGCATCCTTGTCGTTCGGTTCACGAAGAATTAACGACGATGGTCGAAAGGTTTGTGGCAAAAAAAAGACGCCGCGCGATTGTTGTCGTTTCCGCGCCAATCCTTTTTCGGGTTTCACACCATTTCCAGGGGGCAGGGCGAACATGGCGCAATTGCGGCGATTGGAGCAAGAATCCTAATGCCGCATTACCGAGTCTTATGATCGCCCCCCCCGGAGACCGGCCGATGATTCCCCGGCCGATTCACCCTCGCCGGCCGGCCGCGGCCGGTTCTTGCCTGGCGACAGGCAACCGGAAGCGACCGGAGGCGACGGTCGGCGCGCCCGGCCCGGCTCAGGCGTCGCCGTCGCCTTTCACCAGCACCAGGTAGAGGTTCGAAACCAGGATCGCCCCCACCACCAGCGCGCCACCGACGATGGCATGGCGTCCCGGATTTTCGCCCACCACCTTCCAGGCCAGAATCGGCGCCAGCACGGATTCCAGCAGGATAAGGACCGAAACCTCGGCCGAACTGATATAGCGCGGCCCGAGCGTCAGCAGGCAGCTTGCCAGGCCGATGAAGACCCCGTGCCCAATGAACAGCGGCCATTGCGCGACAAAGGCCGGCACTGGCGATACGAACAGCCCCACCACCGCGGCAGACCCGAGGTAGGCGACCGGGATCGCCGGGATCATCGACACGTCGCGCACGTTGCGCACCGCCGTCAGCGCCGCGGCATAGGCCGCCGAAACGTAAAGCGCCAGCAGATCGCCTTTCCACGATGAAACCCGCGAACCGCCGCTGCCGTAGGCGATGATCGCCAGCCCGATCGCCACGACGACGATCGTCAGCACCATGCGCAGCCGAATGGGCTCGCCCAGGAAAACCCGGCTGAATATCGCGGCGAATATCGGCGTCGAGGCGAAGATGAACACCACGTTGGCAACGCTGGTATTGGCGACGGCAAGAACGAACGCCGGCGTGGTCGAGGCCAGCAACACGGCATAGGTCGCCCCCGACCAGCCGCTCCGGCGCAGCGCCGAGAACCCCTTTGGCCCCTGATACAGAAGCACGAAGGCCAGCACGAAAAGCCCGGTCGTCAGCCCGCGCCAAAAGGAAATCACCAGCGGCTCGGCATCGATCAGCCTGACGAAAAGAGAATCCGGAACAATGAACAACACGCCCAATGTGGTAATCATCAGGCCCTTCAAATGACTTTGCATGGGCAAACCTGTTGCCCTACTTGGCGGAGAATGTAAAGATTGGATTTCCTTCTCCGGTTGTGATGGCGGGATCCGGGCGGGATCTGCTTGCGTGCCGCCGCGCAACCGCGCAAGTTGCCCGCGCCTGCCGCCATGCGCCGCCGGGCCCCCGTATCACGCCCCCATGGCACGGCCCCATACAAGGAGAGACCCGATGACCACACCGGAAGAACGGATCAGCGCGCTTGGCCTTGAGCTGCCGGCGCCGACGCAGATGCCCGAGGGGGTGCACCTGCCGTTTGCCCTGGTCAACCTGCGGGGCGGGCGGGTGCTGTTCTCGGGGCATCCGGCAAATGCCCCCGACGGCTCCATTGCCGGCCCGTTCGGCCTGGTCGGGGCCGACCTGTCCACCGAACAGGGATACGCCCAGGCCCGTCAGGTCGCGCTGTCGGTGCTGGCCGACCTCAAGGCGGAACTGGGCGAACTGTCCCGGATCACCGGCTGGGCGCGGGTTTTCGGCATGGTTGCCTCGGCCCCCGGATACGTCGAACAGCATCTGGTGGTGAACGGCTTCAGCGATCTGGTGATGGAGGTTTTCGGCCCGCAGATCGGCCGCCATGCCCGCTCGGCCATTGGCGTTTCGGGCCTGCCGCTGGGCTTTGCGATGGAAATCGAGGGCGAAGTGCTGATCCGCCCGTGATCCCCAGCGCCCCTGCGCCCGTCGCGCCTGT
>JALSRF010000485.1 GCA_026984895.1 Paracoccaceae bacterium | reverse complement strand
CGCTTGGCGATGCGCTGGCGGTGGCGCTGATGGAGCACCGGAACATCACCCCCGAACAGTATCGGGATTTTCATCCGGGCGGACAGCTGGGCGCGCGGCTGGCACGGGTGCGCGACCTGATGCACGCCGATCCGCCGCTGGTTTCGATGGATACGCCGATGAGCGATGTGCTGCTTACCATCACCCGCAAGGGTTTTGGCGTGGCCGGCGTAACCGATGGCGGGGGCGCGCTGGCCGGCATCATCACCGACGGCGATCTGCGCCGGAACATGGAGGGGCTGCTGGAGCGAAGGGCCTGCGACGTGATGACGAAAAACCCCAGGACCATCGCCCCGGACGCGCTTGCGGCCGAGGCGGTGGCGCGCATGACCGGCACCATCACCTGCCTGTTCGTCGTCGATCCCGCCGACAAGGGACGCGCCGCCGGAATCCTGCACATCCATGATTGCCTTCGCGCCGGCGTGGTGTGACCCGTGGCGGCCCTGGACAACAACAGCTACTCGCGCGCGATCACGCTGTTGAAGATCGTGCTGCCGCTGGCGGCGCTTGCGATCCTGTCAACGCTCTTCCTGATGGCGCGCTCGGTCGAAAGCACCAGAACGATTCCGATTGCACGCGGCGAAATCGAAACCCTGGCCCGCGAAGAGCGGATCACGTCGCCAAGTTTTTCCGCAGTGACCGACAGCGGGGCTGCGGTCAGTGTCTCGGCGCAGGTCGCCGTTCCCTCGGATGGGGGCATGTCGGCACGCGGGGTGCAGGCGCGTATCGAACTGGCGGACGGCGAAAACCTGGCCGTCGAGGCGGCGGACGGGCGTTTCGACCC
Organism: Paracoccaceae bacterium; assembly: GCA_026984895.1. Lineage (GTDB taxonomy): Bacteria > Pseudomonadota > Alphaproteobacteria > Rhodobacterales > Rhodobacteraceae > JAJRUE01. The sequence continues at coordinate 6,074 of JALSRF010000485.1, read as the reverse complement.
TGCAAGAAGGCTCGGCACGCTTTCGGGCGGGGTTTCGGTTGTTACCAGCAACGGCTACACCATACGGACCGAAAGCCTGCTTGTGGATGCGCAGGCCATGTCCATGACCACCGAAGGCGGGGTCGCCGCCCGCGGGCCCCTTGGCCGCATGACGGCTGGAAAGATGGTTCTGCGGCAACAAACCGGCCCCGACCGGGCGGCCGGCTATGAACTGCTTTTCCAGGATCATGTGAATCTGGTATACCGGATCAAGCAGTAACGGAAGAAATGCCGATGTCGTTTGCACGCATGTTGATTGCCGGGCTGTTCGCGGCTTTTTTTGCCCAGGGCGCGTTGGCGCAGGGCACGCAAGTGCCGTTCGGCGGGCTGAGACAGGATGCCTCCCTGCCAGTGGAGATCACGGCCGACCAGCTGAAGGTTGACCAGGGCGACGGGTCGGCCGAGTTCATCGGCAACGTGCGGGTGGGCCAGGGAGAGATGCGCCTTTCGGCCGCCAGGGTGCGGGTCGAATACGCGGCCGAAAACGGAGAGGCCACCGGGCGGATCTCGCGGTTGCTGGCCTCGGGCGGGGTCACGCTGGTCAATGGCGCCGAGGCGGCCGAAGCGGACGAGGCGGAATATTCCATCGAAAAGGGTCAGATCGTGATGATCGGCCATGTGATCCTGACCCAGGGCGCCAACGCGCTGTCGTCGGCGCGCATGGTGATCGACCTGAACAAGGGCTCGGCCGTGCTTCACGGGCGGGTCAAGACCATCTTCAAGTCCGGCGGCAATCCGTGACCGGCCTTTCGGTGCAGGAGGGGCAGGCAGGGCTGCGGGTCTCCAACCTGCGCAAGAGCTACCGCAAGCGCGTGGTGATCCGCGACGTCAGCCTGGACTTGATGCGGGCCGAGGTGGTCGCCCTGCTCGGGCCGAACGGGTCCGGCAAGACGACCTGTTTCTACGCCATTGCCGGGCTGGTGACGTCCGAGGGCGGAAAGGTGGTTCTTGACGGGCGCGATGTGACGCTTCTGCCCATGTATCGCCGGGCAAGGCTGGGCATCGGCTATCTGCCGCAGGAAATGTCGATTTTCCGCGGCATGTCGGTAGAGGACAACATCCTGTCGATCCTTGAAATCTCGGAATCCGACAAGGTCACCCGGCGCGAGCGGCTGGAGGACCTGCTGTCGGAATTCTCCATCACGCATCTGCGCCGCGCATCCGCCCTGTCGCTGTCCGGGGGCGAGCGCCGGCGCGTCGAGATTGCCAGGTGCCTGGCGGCAAGCCCGAAATACGTGCTGCTGGACGAACCCTTTGCCGGGGTGGACCCGATCGCGGTTGGCGAGATACGCAACCTGGTCGCGGACCTCAAGAACCGTGGCATCGGCGTCCTGATCACGGATCATAACGTGCGCGAAACGCTTGAAATCGTGGACCGGGCCTACATCTTGCATGATGGGACGGTGTTGATGAGCGGCACCGCCCAGCAGGTTGTCCAGGATGAAAACGTTCGCCGTGTCTACCTTGGGGACAGTTTCCGGATCGGCTGAGCCCGGAAAGTTTTCCATATTGGAGTTGACAGCGGCACGGGACTCACCGCCAAATGAAGGCAATGAGTGTACTTGCTACCATCGCTCGACGGCCTTGGCCGGAACGCACCCGGGTGCGGGCATGGACTTTCTAGGAAAACGAGCAGCACGACAACCCGTTGGCGGCCGGGCCGCGCGACGGATTCATCAAGAGAAAAGGAGGCATGATGCGTTATCAGATCAGCGGAAAGCAGCTTGACATTGGAGCGGCGCTTCAGACCCATGTGAAATCCGAACTTGGCGAGGTGATTGCGAAATATGCCGAACGGCCGACCGACGCCAATGTGGTGTTTTCCAGAAACGGGGCCGAGTTCATCTGCGAAACGGTGGTGCATCTGTCAACGGGGCTTACGGCACAGGCAAAGGGCCGGGCGCACGAGATCTATGAAGCCTTCGACAAGTGCAACGAAAAGATGGAAAAGCAGCTGCGCCGCTACAAGCGGCGGCTGAAAGACCACCACAAGCAGCGCGGCGAACGACCGGTTGAACTCCTTGCGGCTTCCTCCTATATCCTCGCCCCGGGCGATGACTCGGACGAAACCGAGCCCGAATCGCTGCAGCCGATGGTCATCGCCGAGATGGAAGCAACCATTCCGTCCATCACGGTTGGCGAAGCGGTGATGCAACTGGAACTTGCCGGAGCCCCGGCGCTGGTCTTTCGCAACGAAGGCAGCGACGGGATAAACGTGGTCTACCGGCGTGAAGATGGAAACATCGGCTGGGTTGACCCCAGAAACGTGAAGTGAACGGGCGATCGCCCGAATTGGGGAAACGTTCCGAAAATGGACCTGACGCAGTTGTTGAGCCCGTCCGCCGTCAAGGCGACCAGTTCCGTTTCAAGCAAGAAGCGGCTGTTTCTGACCATGGGCGAAATTGCGGCGGACGCATTCGGGATTGACATGGAAGAATCCGTCTCGGCCCTGCTGGAGCGCGAGGGGCTGGGGCCGACCGGCGTCGGCAAGGGGGTTGCCCTGCCGCATGCCCGCCTGCGTGATCTGGACGAAATCCGGGGCGTGTTCCTCAAGCTGGACAAGCCGCTGGATTTCGAGTCGGTGGACAGGCAGCCGGTTGATCTTGTCTTCGGGCTGTTTGCCCCCAGGAATGCAGGGGTGGAGCATCTCAAGGCGCTGGCCCTGGTCTCCCGGACCATGCGCGATGCTTCGATCTGTTCGAAACTGCGGGCGAATTCGGATCCGGTGGCGCTGCACGCGATCCTGACCGAAGCGCCGTCCTCGCGCGCGGCCTGAGCCGCTCAGGCGGGTCCGTCTCCGCTCAGGCGGGTCGGTCTTCGTTCCAGGGGCCGAAGCCGAACATCATGTAATCGCGCTGATAGGCGGCCCGAACGGCGGTCTCGATCTCCTTGCCATAGATTTCGGACAGCTCGAAGGGCAGGTCGCGCACCGGCGCGTAGGCGGGTGCGCCCAGCCCCAGCTGACCGGCCAGAAACGCAAGCCCGGCGGCCAGTTCGTTTTCGCGAAAGACATGATCGGGAATGGCAACCGCGCACATTCCCTGCAGCACGGCGGCCTGCGATGCCCAGGCGGGATCGACCCGAATCGCGGTCTGCCCGGCAAGGTTGCCGCGGACGAATTCGGCAAATTTCAGGAAAGCCTCCCGGTACTGTTCGGGCCCGGTTGTCGCCGCCCTGTCCAGGTCCGGCAGTGGCAGGCCGTATGCCTTTTTCAGGGTCTCCCGGATCGTCGGAAAACTGCTGTCTCCGGGCAAAAGGATGTGGCGCTGAAACGCGTCGTGAAGCCGTGCTACCGGGTGGCGCACGACCGTGAAAGAGACGTGCCGCCGCATGCGCCGTTTCCACTGGCGCAGCGTTTTCTGGGTGAAGCCGCTCTGCAGTTCCTCGGGGCGTGCCTTGTCCAGTTCGGCCAGCCAGTTGCGCAGCGCCGCGGTCGGGCCCGAGCGTATCGGCATGAACAGAACCGGGCTTCTGGGGGCGGCGATATGGGTCCTGACCGCCGGAGGGCGCGCCGGCTCGAAGCTTGGCAGATCGTCGGTTGCAAAATGGTCGGTGCCGGCCAGCGCCGCCTGCATTTCGGCAAAGTTGGAGACCTTTTCTCGCAGCGGCTGCGGGTTCTGTTTCCGCGGCCTGGTGCCGCCGCCGGCGGGGTGCGGTTCGATGCCCAGATACCGGATCAGCCCGTCAACCGCGTCGCTGTCCGCCAGGTCGGCATACCCGATCCGAAACGCGGCCTGCCCGGTGCGTTGCAGGGTGCGGGTGATGGTGCGATGGAATGCGGTGCGCGCGCTTGTGAAGGCATCGAATTCGGCGGCGTCGAAGCGGATTCGCGCTGTCCTGGCGTGTTTCATGTCGCCCAGGCGCCATTGCCCGGTCTTGCGCGCGATCTTCAGCGAAACGTAGGAATCCACCGGGTTGCGCGTCAGGACGATCTTGGCGCAGGCGCGGTCGTTCAGGCAGGCTTCCAGCGCGCGCGGGTCATGGTCTTCGAACAGGCGAAAGCCGTGAATGCCGTCCGGCTGGTCGCGCAGCCGCTGCAGCAGGGCCAGCGGATCTTCGTTTCGCCGTTTCAAGGTAAAGCCCAGGTATTGCGCATGTTTCGGGCCGCCGACGAAACCGGGATTGAACAGTTCGCCATGACAGGTGACGCCCCGGTTTGCGTTCAGCAGGGATTGCAGCAGGTTCGATCCGGTGCGCATCCCCGCGAGAATCACGAAATGGGTAAATTCGCGCGCGCCCATGGATCATTTCACCAGATAGGGACGGTGGCGGCTCCTGCGCCGGCCGCCGCTGGTCCGGTCGGTGGGAAAGTCGCCCATCAGTTGCGGCTGCATGCCCTGGTTCTTGAGGTTCTGGAGGAACTGGCCGAACCCTTCGAGATTGACCATGCGCGGTGCCTCGGCCAGAAGGTTCGACGGCCGGGGCCCCATTTCGTCGATGATTGACTGCAACGGCTCCATGGGGGAGTCCACGAACTCGGCAAGCGACCAGATGCGCACCCGGGCCTTGGTATAGATGGAGCCGAGAATCCCCAGGTGCTCGGTCTCGATCTTCTGCAGCCGCGCGGCCTCTTTTCTGATGTCGGAAAAGTTCATGTTCGAAAAGGACAGCGGAATCGCCCAGGCCCCGGTGATGACGGAAATCTGTGCGTTCGGGTCGGTGGCGATCAGCCAGGAGATGTCCTGCGTGTCTCGCGGGCCGAACTGGAAACACTGGCGCTCGCCCCGGGTGTTCCAGATCAGGCTGGTGAAAAACCCGCGCGGATCGTAGTCGCGAAGCGCGGCACTGTCGGACAGAGCGCCCGTAAAGACCGACTGCCGCCCGGCGAACTCGACCCGTTCCGGGCTGAAGAGATGCCCGTGAATCCGGGCGCCCGTCATCCGGTCAAGCCAGTCTTCGAAGCCTTCGAACAGTTCGCTGAAACCCTCGAACACCGAATAGGGCGCGCTGGTCTTGCCCTTTTCGAAACCCTCGCGTGGAAACCGGCTGTGCATGACCAGCCCGGCGCGCCCGTTGGTGCGCCGTTCGACGGCCTTGGCAAAGATCTTGTCGATCTTGCCCGGGTTCGGTTCTGCGGCCCCCATGCGGCCAAGCTCCGGCGACAGGAAGTTGTCGTAAAGCTTGTTGGCATGCGGCCAGATCTTTCGTGCCACGAAACAGTCCGATCGGCGCAGGAGTTTCAGGTGATCGTCATAGAAGATATGCGGCTTTCCCTTGTAGTCGAACTTTGACAGGGTCAGCGAGCGGCTTTCGATCCGGGTGGAATAGCGTCTGGCCAGGGTCTGGAAATAGCTTTCGTCGGGGATCCACACCCTGGAAAAATACCGGTCGTAGACCGGGCGCTTCGGATCCTCCAGTATGGCAGACAGGGTCTGGCGCGTCAGGCACCACCATTGCGAACCGAGGTGCGGCTCGATGCCCGGCGGGATGCGTCTTTTCATGCCCAGGCGGCGCTGCAGCCGCACATAGGCGTCAAACAGGCGGCGGTGCCTTTTCCAGGAGAAGGGAAAGCGCAGGGTAAAGCGCTCTTCGTCGAAACCGCCGATGGTCCACAGGACGTCCTGGGTGGTTACGGATTCGATGAAGTCGGTCTGCGGGCGTTCGGCGAGGTAGTCGATCAGTTCCTGCACCGGTCTCAGCGGCAGGCATGTGCCCGAGGCAAGGTAGACATGGCGCACTTCGGGAAAGGTCGCCAACATCAGCTCCGATCCCGACTGCGCCGCCCTGACCAGTGAAAACGTGCCCCATTGGCCGCGGTGCCGCCGGCAGAAGGCGACGTTTTCAAGATCGCTCAGGCTTTCGCGAAACCTGGCGTGGGCCCGGCGGTCCACCTGCCTGTCAACATGAACCACCACGGGGCAGCCGTTCGTTGCCCAGTGCCGCGTGACCTGGGCCGCGCGATTCAGGGCTTCATGCACCAGCATGACGATGCCCACGCTCATGCCCAGTTCCCCTTCGACATCAGGCCCAGGATTTCAAGCTGGCGCCAGTTGATGTATTTTTCGGACCACTTGCACCACAGCACCGGCGATTCT
>JALSRF010000484.1 GCA_026984895.1 Paracoccaceae bacterium | reverse complement strand
GTTCATGTGGCTGGTCGGACAATATGCGCCGGCGGCCTTCATGGGCCATTTCATCGTTTTCGTTCTGGCGGTCTTTGTCGGCTTCCAGGTGATCTGGGGGGTGGCGCATGCGTTGCACACGCCGCTGATGGCGGTGACCAACGCGATTTCCGGCATCATCATCGTCGGCGCGCTGCTGCAGATCGGCGCGGGCAGCGCGCTGGTGACGGTGCTGGCCGCGGTGTCGGTGCTGGTCGCCACCATCAACATCGTCGGCGGCTTCATGGTCACCCGGCGCATGTTGCAGATGTTCCAGAAATCGTAAGCCGGCGGGAGAGTTGGAGATGTCCATGACAGCAGAGCTTCAGACCGCCGCCTACATCACGGCCGCGGTGTTGTTCATTCTCAGCCTGGGCGGGCTGAAAGACCAGGAAAGCGCCAAGCGCGGAGTCTGGTTCGGGATCGTCGGCATGGCGATTGCCGTCATCGCCACGATCTGGGGTCCGGGGGTCGAATTCTCGGCCCTGCTGGCGCTGGTGCTGGCCATCGGCGCGGCCATCGGCGCGGTGGTCGCGCAGCGCGTCGAGATGACCGGAATGCCGCAGCTTGTTGCGGCGCTGCACAGTTTCGTCGGGCTTGCGGCGGTGCTGATCGGGCTGAATTCCGACATGACCGTGCACGCCTTCGCCAGCCCCGCCGAAGAGGTCATTCACCAGGTCGAGGTCTTCCTGGGCGTCTTCATCGGCGCGGTCACCTTGACCGGCTCGATCGTCGCCTTCGGCAAGCTGGCGGGCAGGATCGGCGGCAAGGCGCTGATCCTGCCGGGGCGCCACCTGTGGAACGTGCTGATCGTCGCCGCTTCGCTGGTGCTGATGGTGCTCTACATGCAGGGCGCGGGCAGCTGGACGCTTTATGCGATGCTGGTGCTGGCGCTGATCCTGGGTTGGCACCTGGTGATGGCCATCGGCGGCGCCGACATGCCGGTGGTGGTGTCGATGCTCAACAGCTACTCCGGCTGGGCGGCGGCGGCCACGGGCTTCCTGCTGGGCAACGATCTGCTGATCGTCACCGGCGCGCTTGTGGGCTCGTCCGGGGCGATCCTCAGCTACATCATGTGCGTGGCGATGAACCGCAGGTTTCTCAGCGTGATCCTGGGCGGCTTTGGCGGCGCCAGCGGGCCGGCGATGGAGATCGACGGCGAAATGGTTGCGATCGATGCCGACGGCGTGGCCGGGCTGCTTGACGATGCGCACAGCGTGATCGTCGTGCCGGGCTACGGCATGGCGGTGGCCCAGGCGCAGCAGTCGGTTGCGGAACTCACCCGCCGGCTGCGCGCGAAGGGCAAGAGTGTGCGCTTTGGCATCCACCCGGTCGCGGGCCGGCTGCCCGGCCACATGAACGTGCTGCTGGCCGAGGCCAAGGTGCCCTATGACATCGTCATGGAGATGGACGAGATCAACGACGACTTCCCGGAGACCGACGTGGTGATCGTGATCGGCTCGAACGACATCGTGAACCCGGCCGCGCAGGAAGACCCGAACAGCCCGATTGCCGGCATGCCGGTGCTGGAGGTGTGGAAGGCGAAAAACGTGATCGTCATGAAGCGCGGGCAGGGCACGGGCTACTCGGGCATCGAAAACCCGCTGTTCTACAAGGAAAACACCCGGATGTTCTACGGCGATGCCAAGGCCAGCCTGGACGAGTTGCTGACCCGGATCACCTGAGCGGATCGCCCGGGCGGATCGCCCGGGCGGGGAAAATCCGATGGAGCGCGCCGGAAACGGCGCGGCCGTTTCCGGTTCTGGAGGGCGCTTCGGGAATTGGACAGGCCCACGAAAGACAGAGCGCAGGCCCCGGAAAGGGCCCGGCCCGGGTGGCGGCCCGTGCTGGGCGCGGTGGCGGTGTTCGCAGTGCTGATCGCAGCGCATGTCGCGGCACAGCTTGCCCACCTGCCGCGCTGGCGTGGCTGGCTGCCGGTTGCCGGGGGCGGGGCTGCGGCGCTCATGCTTGGCGCCTACGCCTGTTGGCGGCGCAGGACCACCGGCGCGCCGCCCGCCGATCTGCCGCTCTTGCGCCTTGGCCCGCATTTTCTTGCCGGGCTCTTGATCGGAGCCGGGTTGCAGGCGCTCACCGTTCTTTCCATCGCGCTGGTAGCGCCGGCGCATGTCACCGGTCCGAACCCGCCCGGCGTGATGGTGCCGATACTGGCCGACGCGCTGGAAACCGGGGTGTTCGAGGAAATCATCGCGCGAGGAATGCTGTTTGCCTGGCTCGAAGCGCGCTGGGGAAGCGGACGGGCGCTGGCGCTCTCGGCCCTGATCTTCGGCGGGCTGCATGTGGTCAATCCCGGGTTTTCGCCGCTGGCGGCGGTCGGTCTGGCGGCGGCGGGGATTCTGCTGGGCGCGGGTTTCATGGCGGCGCGCAGCCTGTGGGTGCCGATTGCGCTGCACGCGGGCTGGAACTTTACCGAGGCGGGGCTGTTCGGAGCGTCGGTTTCCGGGCATGACGAACTGGTGGGGCTGTTCGTCACGCGGTTCGATGGCCGCGCGCTTCTCACCGGTGGGGCGTTCGGCCCCGAGGCGTCGCTTGGCGGGGTGGCCGTGGTGGTGCTGGCGGCGGGCGCGATGGTGGCGCTGGCATGGCGGCGCGGTCAGTTTCGCCCGCCCGGGCGGCAGCGTCGCGACGGCACCGTTAAATCGTCGCATTGAAGCCGCGCCCCGCTTGTCCTAAAGACCGCCCATGTTGACCCGTTCCTTCACCCGGGGCCGGCTGCGTCCGGCCGTCAGAATCGTCATGCGCAGCCCGGGCTGGTGGGCCGTGCTGGCCCCGGCGGCGCTGGCCCATGCCGGCGCCGAGACCGGACCGCAATCCGGCGCGCCCGCGCTTTCCGAGGGCTGGAGCCTGTTGCGGGAGTGGAGCTTCGATCCTCTGATCTGGGGGCTGAGCGGGCTTTTCCTGTGGGTGTTCATCGTCGGTGCGCTCCGGCGCGCGGCGCGGGGAAACCCGGTGCACCCGGGGCGCATCATCGCCTATGTCGCGGGCGTCGTGCTGGTCTGGGCTGCGCTGGTCTCGCCCCTGGACTACATGGCCGGGCACCTGTTCTGGATGCACCAGGTGCAGCACATGATCCTGCACCTGCTGGGGCCGCTGCTGATCCTGGCGGCAATGCCGCAGGGGACGATCTATGCCGGGATGCCGCGCCGGTTGCGCCGCCTGACCATCGGCCCGGCGGCGCGCAGCGCGAATCTGCGCTGGTTCGGGCGGCAGATCTCGCGCCCGTGGTTGGCGACGCTGCTGTTCGTTCTGGCGCTTTACGTCTGGCAGATCCCGCTGCTGCACAATGCGGCGCTGCTGAATGAAGCGCTGCACTATTTCATGCACGCAACGATGCTGCTGACCGGCATCCTGTTCTTCTGGGTGGTGTTCGATCAGCGCGACCCGCCCAAGGCGCCGGGCCACGGCATGCGCCAGGTGATGCTGATTGCCTCGGTCATTGCCGAGATCGTGCTGGGCGCGCTCACCACCATGAAGACCGTGCTGCTTTACCCGGCCTATGACACCGTCGGGCGGCTCTTCGACACGCCCCCGATGGCCGACGAGGTTGCCGGAGGCTTCCTGATCTGGTCGCCTGCCTGCATGATGTTCCTGGTGGCGATGCTGCTGGTGGTGAACAACTGGAACCGCACCGAGGTGCGTCGCATGGCGCGGCAGGGCTCGGGCCAGCGCTCGAACTCGGCTGCCTTGCTCAACCCGGAGACGGCCGAGGAGCTGTGGATGGTTGTGCGCCCGCGCAACCGGCGGCTGGGGCTGGGGCTTTCGGCCGTGGTGGTGACCATGTTCGCGCTTTCCATGGGGGCGGCGTTGACGGTTCGCTTCGTCTTCTGAAGCCTGCCGCGCAAGAGCGGGAGCCGGTTCGAGAGGCGCCGGGCCATGCCTTGGCCGGGACCCGAAGCATGTCCCTGAAAGGCGGGAAACGGTTGTGAGCCTGGCGGACATGCGATAGCAGTGAGCCCAAACATGTCGCTGAAAGGCAGGAGCGGTTGTGCGCCTCCCGGACGTGCGAAAGGGCGGAACCGCAGCGGTTCGCGCAACTGCGCATGAACGCGGCGCGGCTTCGGGGCCGCCGGGCCGCCGGGCCGCCGGGCCGCCCGGGGGTGCATCCGGGGCGCATCCGGGCGGGCGGCTTGCCAGGGAGGGAGGAAGTTTCATGCGTGCACGCCTGCCGGCCGGTATCTGGGCGTTGGGGCTGGTCAGCCTGTTCAACGATGTCTCTTCGGAAATGATCCACGGCCTGTTGCCGGTCTTTCTGGTCTCGGTTCTGGGGGCGGGCACGGTGACGGTCGGCCTGATCGAGGGGCTGGGCGAAGCCGTCGCCGCCCTTACCAAGCTGTTTTCGGGCCTGCTCAGCGACCGCACCGGCAAGCGCAAGCCGCTGGTGGTGGCGGGCTATTCGCTGGCCACGTTGTCGAAACCGCTTTTTGCGCTGGCGCCGGCGGCGGGCTGGGTGCTGGGGGCACGGGTGATGGACCGGATCGGCAAGGGCATTCGCGGCGCGCCGCGCGATGCGCTGATCGGTGATCTCGCGCCCGCCGGCATGCGCGGCGCCGCCTACGGGCTGCGCCAGTCGCTGGATGACGCCGGCGCGGTTCTGGGGCCGCTGATCGCGATGGCGCTGATGTGGCTGTCGGGCGATGATTTCCGGCTGGTGTTCTGGCTGGCGCTGGTGCCGGGTCTGGCGGCGGTCACGCTGCTGGTCGCCTTTGTACGCGAGCCGGAGCCTCGCCGCGACGCGCCCGAGGCGAAACCGGCGCCCGCCGACTGGCGTGCCATGACCCGGCTGGGGGCGGCGTTCTGGACCACCGTCGCGGTTGGCGGGGTGCTGACGCTGGCGCGGTTTTCGCTGGCGTTCCTGATCCTGCGGGCCGAAGAGCGCGGCCTGACGCTGGCGCTGACCCCGCTGGTGCTGATCCTGGTGCATGTGGCGGCGTCGATGGCCTCTTACCCGATGGGTGTGCTCGCCGACCGCGCCGACAAGCGCCTGCTGCTGGTCGCGGGATTCGTGGTGCTGATCGGCGCTGACGCGGTTCTGGCTCTGGGCCAGGGCCTGCCGGCGATCCTGCTGGGGGTGGCGCTCTGGGGGCTGCACCTCGGAGTGTCCCAGGGGCTTTTGTCGGCGCTGGTGGCCGAGACCGCGCCGGCGCGGCTGCGCGCCACCGGTTTCGGGGTGTTCAACCTGGTGAACGGGGTGACGCTGTTGCTGGCCAGCCTGATCGCCGGTATCATCTGGCAGTATTTCGGCCCGGCGGCGACCTTCTGGACAAGCGCCGCGGTCGCCGCGGCGGGGCTTGCGGCCTTCCCGTTCGCGCTGGCAGGACGGCCGCACACAGGCAGGGACTGAACCACCGGTGACACGCGCACAGCCCACCCCGCCCCGCGGTCTCGAGGATCACCCGCTGCGGTACGAACTGGTGAACGAGCTGCACGCGCGCCCGTTCGCGGCGCTGCCGGTGCCCAGCCATGCGGTGTTTCTTGCGATCAAGCTGCCCAGCGACGCCAAGAGCCGCGACCGGGAGGCCGATCGCGCGCATCTGATCGCGCTGCTCGACCGGTTCGGGGCGGCCCATCCGCAGCCGGGCGCCACCCATTATTTCGGCCCGCTCGGGCGGTTTCAGCTGAAGTGGGAACAGCATTCCGAATTCGTGACCTACACGCTGTTTGGCGAGGGGGTCTGCGAAAACCCCTTCGATGCCTCGGCCTTCGATGCCTTTCCCGCCGACTGGCTGGCGCTGGCGCCGGGCGCGCGGATCAGTTCGGCGCTGATCCGGGTCGAGCCGATGCCCACGGGCAAGGCCGAGATCGACGCGCGCCTGCCGGGCTGGTTCGTCTCCGAAAGCCTGGCGGTGTCGCGCATCGCCGACGGCTGCGCGGTGATCGCCGGCGATTTCCGTCTCGATTCCGCCGGCCACATGCGCTTTGCCGTGTTCGTCGAGCCGGGCACCAGCGCGCGCCGGGTCGGGCGGATCGTGCAGCGGCTGTGCGAACTGGAAGTCTACAGGACCATGTCGCTGCTGGCGCTGCCGGTGGCGCGGGGCATTTCCAGGCGCATGGTGGATTTCGATGCCAGGGTTTCGGAACTGGTGCGCCATGTGAAGGGCGATGAACAGCCGGCGCGCGACACGCTGGACGAGTTGCTGACGCTTTCGACCCAGCTTGAGGCGCTGATGGCGCGCCACGCCTACCGGTTCGCCGCCACCGAGGCCTATTCGGCGCTGGTGCAGGAACGCATCGACATCATCCGCGAAACCCGTTTCGAGGGTCGGCAGACCTTTCGCGAATTCATGATGCGCCGGTTCGATCCGGCGATGCGCTCGATCCGGGCGGCGGCGCGCCAGCTGGAGCAGATGGCGACGCGCACCAAGCGCGCCGGCGATCTGCTGCGCACCCGCGTCGAGGTGGCGCGTTCCGAACAGAACCAGAAGCTGCTGGCCAGCATGGACCGCCGGGTGGCGCTGCAGTTGCGGCTGCAAAAGACCGTCGAGGGGCTGTCGGTGGTGGCGATCGGCTATTACACGGTGAACCTCATGTCCTATTTCCTGGCGCCATTTGCCAAGGAATACGGGGTTTCCAAGACCTGGCTGATGGCCGGGCTGACGCCGGTTGCGCTGCTGGTCCTGTGGGCCGTTTCGCACCGGATTCGCAAGCATCTGGAATAGGGGGCGGGCGGGGCAGGGGGCTGTCTGCCCCCTCTGGCCGCCTGCGGCGCCCATTCACCCCCGAGGATGGTTTCGGACAGAAGAAGCCGGTATCGACCGGCCGGGAGTTCGCCCCTCGGGGGCGGTTCAGCGGCCGCGGATGCGCGGGTCGAGCGCGTCGCGCAGCCCGTCGCCGATGTAGTTGACGCTGAGCACCGTGAGCGAAATGGCGAGGCC
>JALSRF010000483.1 GCA_026984895.1 Paracoccaceae bacterium | reverse complement strand
GGGGATCTGGCGCAGGCTCCAGCCCTTGCGCTTGCCGGCGTCATCGGTGATTTCCCTGACATAGACCACGTCGCCGACGTGCAGCAGGTCCGAAACCACCCTGGCCTTGCGCCCCGGCTTGCCGTCCGCGTCCAGCGGCCGGGCCCACTGCACGTCGCGCGCCCGGATCCAGTTGCCGCCCTCGGGCGTGTCCACCCCTTCGATGCCCACGCGCGCATCCTTGCGCCCCAGTTCCAGCACCACCGCCAGGTGCCAGCCCTCTATGTCGCGCGCCAGGCGCAGATCGGCCAGCGCCGCGCGCCAGGCGGCCTCGTCTTTCAGCTTCTCTTTCGGGATGGTCTTTCCGGTGCCCCGCCAGATCCCCTGCTTCGTGCGGTCGTATTCCTCAAGCTTGGCGCGCAGCGCGCGCGCCGCTTCGACCTGCAGTTCCGGGTCCACCGTGGCGCGGATGGTCAGCCCGCCGTTGAAGAACTCGTCCGCGCCGAAATCCCGGCTCAGCTGGCGCCGGATCTCGTCGGTGAAATAGTCGCGCGGGGGCAGCTGCGCGCGAAACGACGGGAAATCGCCGTTCTGAACCGAGCGCAGCGGCTCTGCCCTGGCAGACTCGTAGGTCGCCTTGTCGATATAGCCGTTCTGGAACATCTCGCGCAGCACGTAGTTGCGCCGCTCGGTCAGCCGCTTCCTGGCGCGCACCGGGTGATACTTGCCCGGCGCCTGCGGCATCGAGGCCAGCATCGCCGCCTCGGCCGCGTCCAGTTCGTCGAGCGTCTTGTTGAAATAGGTCTGCGCCGCCGCCGCCACGCCGAAACTGTTCTGCCCCAGGAAGATCTCGTTGAGGTAGAGTTCCAGGATGTGGTCCTTGTCCAGCGTCTTTTCCAGCCGGGTGGCGAGAATCAGTTCCTTGATCTTGCGTTCCGCCGAACGGTCCGAGGACAGCAGGAAGTTCTTCATCACCTGCTGGGTGATGGTCGAGGCCCCGCGCAGCCGGGCGCCGTGCGCCGCCTGCACCGCCGCCGCGATCATGCCGCGCAGATCGTAGCCCTTGTGCAGGTAGAAGTTCTTGTCCTCGGCGGAAATGAAGGCATCCTTCACCAGGGCCGGGATTTCGTCGATCGGGACGAACAGGCGGCGTTCGCGGGCGAATTCGTCCATCAGCCGGCCCTCGCCCGAATAGATGCGGCTGATCGTCGGCGGCTGGTAATTGGCCAGCTGTTCGTATGACGGCAGATCGCGCGCGTAGATCCAGAACACCGCCCCCACCAGCAGCGCGCCCATGAATGCCCCGTTGGTCGCGGCCGTGAAGACCGCGCCAAGGAAAGACAGGATGAATCTCAACACCGGCATACCTCACGCATCACGCCCTGTTCCTATACCCGAGCCCGCGCAGGGACAAAAGGCCCCGCGCGCCGATCCGCCGAGCGCCGGCGTGCAGGCGCGCAGGCGCGCAGGCGCGGGCGACCATGCGCAGGCGCCCAGACGCAGGCAACCAAACGCGGGCGTCGGCCCCGGCGCCGGCATGAACCCGTCGCCATGTCGGCCCGGCTGTCCCCAATGTCGGCCCGGCCGTCCCCGCCGCGAAGACGGCCCCCCGTCGCGCGCCCTCGCCGGCCCGCAAACCGTTGCGCTGACACGGGGCGCGTTCGCCAGGCGGCCACGCCGCGCGTCGCCGCGCCGCCCTCGCCGCCGCCTGCGCCGCTGCACAAGGCCGGCGCCCCGCTGCGCACCCCCGCTGCACAAGGCCCGCGGCCCGCTGCGCACCCCGTTGCCGCGCCTGCCCGAAAAGCCCTAATCATGCGGACAGGCGCCCGCTCTTGCAACAATCGAAAAACCCCGCCCGCCCGGCGCGCAATCTTTTTCGTGCTTTCCCTGTTGACGCCCTCTTTCCGGCCACCTAAAGTCCGCCGCACGAAACAGGAGTCCGGGGCATGAAAACCCTTGTCGTAATTGTGGGGAAATGGCGCATGGGCCGGTAACGGCAACCATAACGGTTTTCCATGCGCCCCCGAGATTTCCGGGGGCTTTTTTATGGCGGACGCACAGGCGACAGACGCGCGGGCAACGGACGCGCGCGCGTGACAGCGAAACGGAGAACAAGATGGCACGTCAGATGACCGGTGCGAAAATGGTGGTTCAGGCGCTGAAGGATCAGGGCGTGGACACGGTATTCGGCTACCCCGGCGGCGCCGTGCTTCCGATCTACGACGAACTGTTCCAGCAAAACGACATCCGCCACATCCTGGCGCGCCACGAACAGGGCGCGGTCCATGCCGCCGAAGGCTATGCGCGCTCGACCGGCAGGCCCGGCGTGGTGCTCGTCACCTCGGGGCCGGGCGCCACCAATGCGGTGACCGGCATCACCGATGCGCTGATGGACTCGATCCCGATCGTGGTGCTGACCGGCCAGGTGCCCACCTTCATGATCGGCACCGACGGTTTCCAGGAGGCCGACACCGTGGGCATCACCCGTCCGTGCACCAAGCACAACTGGCTGGTCAAGGACACCGACGCGCTGGCCGAAACCATTCACCAGGCCTTCCACGTCGCAACCACGGGCCGCCCGGGGCCGGTGCTGATCGACATCCCCAAGGACGTGCAGTTTGCGTCGGGCGCCTATGTCACGCCGAAACAGGCCGACACGCGCCACTACCGGCCGCGCGTCAAGGGCGATCTGGAGCCGATCAAGGCGCTGGTCGAGGCGATGGAAACCGCCAGGCGCCCGGTGTTCTACACCGGCGGCGGGGTGATCAACTCGGGGCCCGCCGCCAGCCAGCTGTTGCGCGAACTGGTGGATGCCACGGGCTTTCCGGTGACCTCGACGCTGATGGGGCTGGGCGCCTACCCCGGCTCCGGCGAAAACTGGATCGGCATGCTGGGGATGCACGGCCTTTACGAGGCCAACATGGCGATGCACGACTGCGACCTGATGATCGCCGTCGGCGCGCGCTTCGACGACCGGATCACCGGGCTGATCTCGGCCTTTTCTCCGGGGTCGAAAAAGGCGCATGTGGACATCGACCCCAGTTCGATCAACAAGGTGATCCATGTGGATTTCCCGATCGTGGGCGATGTGGCGCATGTGCTCGAAGACCTGCTGCGCATCTGGAAATCGCGCGGGCGCAAGACCGACCGGGCCGGCGTCAAGGACTGGTGGGCGCAGATCAACGACTGGCGCAAGAAAGACTGCCTGAGCTACAAGAACGCTTCCCGGGTGATCAAGCCGCAACACGCGCTGGAGCGGCTCGAAGCGCTGACCCGCGACCATGACCGCTACATCACCACCGAGGTTGGCCAGCACCAGATGTGGGCGGCGCAATACCTGCGTTTCGAGGCGCCCAACCGCTTCATGACCTCGGGCGGGCTGGGCACCATGGGCTACGGGTTTCCGGCCTCGATCGGGGTGCAGATGGCGCACCCGGAGGCACTGGTGATCAATGTGGCCGGCGAAGCGTCCTGGCTGATGAACATGCAGGAAATGGGCACCGCGGTGCAGTATCGGCTGCCGGTCAAGCAGTTCATCCTGAACAACGAACGTCTGGGCATGGTGCGCCAGTGGCAGCAACTGCTGCATGGCGAGCGCTATTCGCAAAGCTGGTCCGAGGCGCTGCCCGATTTCGTCAAGCTGGCCGAGGCCTTTGGCGCCAGGGGCATCCTGTGCACCGACCCGGCCGATCTGGATGACGCGATCATGGAAATGATCAATCACGACGGGCCGGTGATCTTTGACTGTCAGGTGGAAAAGCACGAAAACTGTTTTCCGATGATTCCCTCGGGCAAGCCGCACAATGAAATGCTGCTGGGCGACGCCGCGACCGAGGGCGCCATCGAGGACGGCGGCGCGGTTCTGGTTTAAGAAAGGCTAATAAATGTCTGCTTTGAAAATAAAGAAAGGCTCTACCAGCCATTCGGCCTACCAGCTTCGCGACCCCCATGCCGAGGCCAGCGAACGCCACACGCTGTCGGTGGTGGTCGATAACGAGGCCGGGGTGCTGGCGCGCGTCATCGGGCTGTTTTCCGGGCGCGGCTACAATATCGAAAGCCTGACCGTGGCCGAGGTCGATCACACCGGCCACCAGTCGCGCATCACCATCGTCACCTCGGGCACGCCAAGCGTGATCGACCAGATCCAGGCCCAGCTTGGGCGCATCGTGCCGGTGCACGAGGTGCATGACCTGACCGACGAAGGCCCCTCGGTCGAGCGCGAACTGGCGCTGTTCAAGGTGGCCGGCACCGGCGACAGGCGCGTGGAGGCGCTGCGCCTGGCCGACATCTTCCGCGCCAATGTGGTGGATTCGACCCTGGAAAGCTTCACCTTCGAGCTGACCGGAACGCCGGAAAAGATCGACGCCTTTGCCGAACTGATGCGCCCGCTCGGGCTGGTGGAAGTCGCCCGCACCGGCGTCGCCGCGCTCTCGCGCGGCCCGCAACAGGCGAAATGAGCGCCCCCCGCAAGCGCGCAAAAACGTGATCGCCGGCCGGCTTCGCCCGGCCCGCCCGTCCACGGCTTCGCCCGGCCCGCGCCCGTCCGCGCGCCCTCCGCACGCCCTCCGCACGTCCTACGCACACCCTCCGCCCGAACGCCCGAACGCCCAGAGGCGGGCCCGCGGCGCCGGCGGCGGCGCTCAGGTCAGCCAGTCGGCCAGCAGCCTGCTGACGGCACCCGGCCGTTCCATCGACGACATGTGCCCGCAATCGGCGATCACTTCCAGGCGCGCATCGGGGATCGCCGCGGCCATTTCGCGGGCGTGCTCGGGCGGGGTCAGCCGGTCCTCGTCGCCGACCAGCACCAGCGTGCGCGCGCGAATGGCGGGCAGGTCCGGCCGGCTGTCGGGGCGCCCCATGATCGCGCGCATCTGCCTGCGCCACAGCCCGGCCCCGGTGGCGCGCGCCATGTCCAGGATCGCCGCGCGCAAGGCGTGGTCATCCGCCCGGCTGGCGGCGACCGACAGCGCCACGTTTTCGGCGCTCATCTGCATGTAGCGCCCGGCCTCCACCTCGGCCAGGGCGGCCTGGCGCAGGGCCGTCTTGTCCGGCGTATCGGGGCGCGCGGAACTGTCCATCAGGCACAGCCGCGCCACCCGTTCGGGCGCCTGGCGCAGGATTTCAAGGGCAATGTAGCCGCCCATCGACAGGCCGGCCAGGTGAAAGCGCGGCGGCGCGCTGGCGAGAATCGCCCCGGCCATGGCCGCCATGCTGTCGCCGCCGTCCACGCGCGCCACCACCACCGGCCGGTGCGCCGCAAGGGCCTCCCGTTGCGCCGCGAACAGCGCCCGGGTGCAGGCAAGACCCGGGATCATCACCAGCGCCAGCGGTTCGGACATGCTTTCCTCCATGGTCTCCGCCGCCGGGTGCGGCCGGAAAAAAAGGGGGCCGCAAAGCCCCCTTCAAGTTTCGCGTGTCAGGCTCATCGTTGCTACCGCCCGGTATTTCTGCCTGCGGCCTGATCCGCGTCAAGGGCGAGCGCACCCGCCCCGGAAAACCGGCCGCCGCCCGCACGGGCCGCGACCGATAACTCTTGTGGCTCCTAGCTGCACCCCGAGGTCGCCCCGCAGGTGTTGCATTTCATGCAGGTGCCGTTGCGCACCAGCGTGTAGTTGCCGCATTCGCCGCAGGGATCGCCTTCGTAGCCCTGCAGCCTTGCCCTGGACCGCGCGTCCAGTTCGCCCGGCTCTGCCGTGTCGCGGCCGGTTGCCGCCGCCCCGCTGCCCGCGCCGACGATCCCCAGCCCCGCGCCGGCCGCCTGCGAAACGGTTTCGGCGACCGGCCTTTGCAGCGCAACCGCGCCATCGCCATCGACCGCGCCCATGCCATCGACCGCGCCCGCGCCATCAAGCGCCCGCGCCCCGGCCCCGCCCTGCAGCACCACCAGGTCCTGGGGCAGCCGCTTGCGCAGGTAGCCGGTCGAGGTGATCTGTTTCAGCACCTCAAGGGACCTGCTGGCCGCCGTTTCGCTGACATCGCGCAGGTTGCTGCCGGCGCCTTCCTGCTCGCCGTGCCCGAGCGTGTCGAACCGCGCCCCTTCCGGCTTCACATGCGCCAGATCGGTGCGGTCGAGGTAGCTGATCGCCAGTTCGCGGAAGATGTAGTCGAGGATCGAGGTGGCGTTCTTGATGCTGTCGTTGCCCTGCACCATGCCGGCGGGTTCGAACCTGGTAAAGGTGAAGGCATCGACGAATTCCTCCAGCGGCACGCCGTATTGCAGCCCCACCGAAACGGCGATGGCGAAATTGTTCATCATCGCCCGGAAACCGGCGCCCTCCTTGTGCATGTCGATGAAGATTTCGCCCAGGCTGCCGTCCTCGTATTCGCCGGTGCGCAGGTAGACCTTGTGCCCGCCGACAACCGCCTTCTGGGTGTAGCCCTTGCGCCGGCCCGGCAACTTTTCCCGGTGGCTGCGAACCGCTTCCTTGACCACCACCTTTTCCACGATCTTCTCGGCCAGCAACGCCGCCTTCTGCTGCGCGCTGCCGCTGGCGAGGATCTCCTCGGCCTCCTCGTCGTCCTCGATCAGCGCGGTGGCCAGCGGCTGGCTGAGCTTGGAGCCGTCGCGATAGAGCGCGTTCGCCTTCACCCCCAGTTGCCAGCTGAGCTCGTAAGCCTTCAGGCAATCCTCGATGGTGGCGTCGTTGGCCATGTTGATGGTCTTGGAAATGGCCCCGGAAATGAAGCTCTGGGCCGCGGCCATCATGGTGATGTGGCTCTCCACGCTGAGAAACCGCGTGCCCTTCTTGCCGCAGGCATTGGCGCAGTCGAAGACGCTGTAGTGCTCTTGCTTCAGATGCGGCGCGCCTTCCAGGGTCATGGTGCCGCAGACGTGGTCGTTGGCGGCCTCGATATCGGCGCGCGAAAAGCCCAGGTGGCGCAGCAGATCGAAGGTCGGATCGTTCAGCTTTTCCGCCGGGATGCCCAGCGTCCTGGTGCAG
>JALSRF010000482.1 GCA_026984895.1 Paracoccaceae bacterium | reverse complement strand
GGTCAGAGGCGGGCCCGGGGGGGGACGCGCGGGCCGGACCCGGCCGTTTACCCGTTTGCGAAAACCCGCCCGCCGCCCTATAAGCCGGGGATCATGCGAACCGGAGCACGAAGATGAAGAACTGGGTGAAATCGGGCTGGCGCAGCAAGGAACGCATCCAGATGCCCGACTATACCGACGCCGAAGCGCTGAAGGCGGTGGAAAAGCAGCTTTCGGCCTATCCGCCGCTGGTATTTGCCGGCGAGGCGCGGCGCCTGAAGGCCGCCCTGGGAGAGGCGGCGCGCGGGCGGGCCTTTCTGCTTCAGGGGGGCGATTGCGCCGAAAGTTTCGCCGAGTTCTCCGCCGACACCATCCGCGACACCTTCAAGGTGATGCTGCAGATGGCCATGGTGCTGACCTACGGGGCCAAGGTGCCGGTGGTGAAGGTGGGGCGGATGGCCGGCCAGTTCGCCAAGCCGCGCTCGGCCCCGGTCGAAACCGTCGGCAAGACCGAGCTGCCCAGCTACCGCGGCGACATCGTGAACGGCTTCGAGTTCGATGCGCAGGCCCGCGTTCCCGATCCGGCGCGCATGCTGCGGGCCTATACCCAGGCGGCGGCCACGCTGAACCTTCTGCGGGCCTTTTCCACCGGGGGCTATGCCGATGTCCACCAGGTGCACGCCTGGACGCTCGGCTTTACCCAGAACCAGGAGGCCGAGCGATACCGCGACGTGGCCGATCGCATTTCCGACACGCTCGACTTCATGAAGGCGGCAGGCGTCACCCAGGAAACCGCGCACACGCTGCAATCGGTGGACTTCTACGTCAGCCACGAAGCGCTGCTGCTGGAATACGAAGAGGCGCTGTGCCGGATCGATTCGACCACCGGGCTGCCGGTGGCCGGCTCGGGGCATCTGATCTGGATCGGAGACCGCACCCGCCAGCCCGACGGCGCGCATGTGGAATTCTGCCGCGGCGTGCAGAACCCGATCGGGCTGAAATGCGGGCCGAGCATGACCGCCGAGGACCTCCGGGTGCTGATGGCGCGGCTGAACCCGGAAAACGAGCCGGGCCGCCTGACGCTGATCACGCGGTTCGGCGCGGGACAGGTGGGCGAACATCTCCCCCGCCTGATCAAGGCGGTGCGCGAGGAGGGCGCCGAGGTGCTGTGGAGCTGCGATCCCATGCATGGCAACACCATAAAGTCGTCCTCGGGCTTCAAGACCCGCCCCTTCGATGCGGTGCTGCGCGAGGTTCGCGAGTTTTTCGCCGTGCACAACGCCGAGGGCACCATCCCGGGCGGGGTCCATTTCGAGATGACCGGCAAGGACGTGACCGAATGCACCGGCGGGGTGCGCGCGGTCACCGACGAAGACCTGTCCAGCCGGTATCACACCGCGTGCGATCCGCGCCTGAATGCCAGCCAGTCTCTGGAACTGGCCTTCCTGGTGGCCGAGGAACTGTCCGCGCGCCGGCGCGAAAAGGCCCGCCAGGCGGCGGTCTGAGCCGGCCTCAGCCGTTGTCCACGACCAGGCGCAGCCGGGCCCGGGCCGGTTGGGCATCGGGCATGCCTTCGGGCAGGGCGCCAGGCAGGGCACCGGGCAGGCCACCGGGCGCGGCCGCCTGGCCACGGCCGGGCACGCCGACAGCCGGCGCGCCGGCGGGCGCGGGGCAGGGCAGGTAACGGCTGCGCCGCACCTCGAAGCGGCGCGGGGCGCGTCCGACATGGCCGATGGTTTCGATGGCGCCCAGCAGGCGGGTGATCTGCCCGTGCTCGTCCAGCAGCGGCGCCAGAACCAGCGTGCCCTCCAGACGCCCGCGCCCGATGCCGGCCCCGCTTTCCAGCCAGGCCTGGGTCAGGGCAGGGCGGCGGCAGGTCAGTTCCAGAAGCCGGGCCGCCTCGCGGCGCGAGGCCGGGGCGAACAGCGCGCCGACCGGCATCCCGCGCGGCTCCATGCCGAAAAGATCGCCCAGGTGGCGCCCGGTGACGCGCAGCCGGGCCTGACCCGGCACGATGTGCTCGGCGATGAAGCACACCCTTAGCGCGTCGCCCAGAAGGCGCGGGTCCAGATCGGTGCGCGCGGGAATGGTGCCGCCGCCGCCGCCCGCCTGCGCAAGACGTTCCCAGGTGCGCCGCACATGGGTTGCCGCCGGAAACCGTCCGCCCCCGGGAAGGCCGCGGCCATCGTCTGCGCCGGGACCGTCTGCGCCGGGGCCGTCTGTGCGCGGGCCGTCTGTGCGCGCGCCGTTCGCGCGCGGGCCCTCGCGCGGGTCCGTAACACTGCGCGGGTCGTCGAAATCGCTGAACATGGCGGTGCCTCCGTTTGCTCGATCGTTTGCTCGATCCTGCCGTTGCCGCGCCCGGTCCCCGCTCCCCGGCCCCGCGCCCCGGCCTCGCGCCTTTTCCTCGCCTTCCCCTTGGGGGCGATTGTCCCGTGGGGGCGATTGTCCTGCGCGCGGCGGTCTGCTAACCAACGGCAGGCATGTTGGCGCGGGGATCAATATGCCACGGTTTGAGCAAAAACCGTTGCAAAAAATTACCTTTTGGTTAACCCCGGCAGCGGCGCCCGGCGATCGGCGCCGCGGGCGCGAACCGGGCTGGCCACAGGACGCAGGGCGGGACATGATACGATCGATGACGGGCTACGCCAGCCGCAAGGGGGGCGCGCGGGGCTGGAGCTGGAACTGGGAGGTGCGGGCGGTGAACGGGCGCGGCTTCGATCTGCGGCTGCGCCTGCCCGAGGGGATCGAGGGGCTGGAGCCGGCGGTTCGCAAGGCGCTCAAGCCGGCGGTCGCGCGCGGCAACGTCACGCTGTCGCTGCGCCTTCAGCGCGATCTCGCCGGCGGGGACGACCCCGCAGAGGGCCCGGGACAGGCCGGCGGCGCACCCTTCGCCGCGGATGCCGGCGCGCTCCCCGGTCTGGCGCGGCTGGATCGGCTGCTGGCCAGCCTGCGCGCGATCGAGGAACGGGCCCTGACGCGCCACGACCTGGAACTGGCGCCCAGTTCGGCGCTTGACGTGCTTTCGGCGCGCGCCCTTTCGGGCGGCGGGATCGAACCGCACGAAGCCGCCGCCCTGCTGCCGGCGCTGTGCGCCGATCTGGACGCGCTGCTGGCGGCGTTCAACGACATGCGCGCGGGCGAGGGCGCGGCCCTGGAAAAGCTGCTGCGCGCGCAGCTGGCGCGCATCGACGCGCTTGCTGCCCAGGCCGCGCGGCAGGCCGACAAGCGGCGCGAACACAGCGCGCGCACGCTGCGCGAAAACCTGGCCCGGGTGCTGAAAAACAGCGACGGCGCCGATCCCGACCGCGTGGCCCAGGAACTGGCACTGATCGCGGTGAAAAGCGACGTGACCGAAGAACTGGACCGCCTGCACGCCCATGCGGACGCGGCGCGCGACCTGCTGGATGCGGGCGGTGCGGTCGGGCGGCGGCTGGATTTTCTTGCGCAGGAGTTCAACCGCGAGGCGAACACGCTCTGCTCGAAGGCGCAATTCGGCGCACTGACGCGAATCGGGCTTGACCTGAAGGCAGTGATCGACCAGATGCGCGAGCAGGTCCAGAACGTGGAGTAGGCCATGGCCAGGCGGCGCGGGCTCTTGCTGATCATCTCGTCGCCCTCGGGGGCGGGCAAGTCGACCCTTTCGCGCCGGCTGATGCAATGGGACCCGAGCATCCGCTTTTCGGTCTCGGCAACCACGCGCCCCCCGCGCGTGGGCGAGGTGGACGGAAAGGATTACCACTTCACCAGCCGGGCGGCGTTCGAACGCATGGTCGCGCGCAACGAGATGCTGGAACATGCCGAGGTCTTCGGCCATCTCTACGGCAGCCCGCGCGCCCCGGTCGAGGCGGCCATGGCCGAGGGCTGCGACACGCTTTTCGACATCGACTGGCAGGGCGGCCAGCAGATCGTCAACTCGGCGCTTGGCCGCGATGTGGTATCGGTCTTCATCCTGCCGCCCTCGATTGGCGAACTGGAACGGCGCCTGCGCGCGCGCGGCCAGGACAGCGACGCGGTGATCGCCCGGCGCATGGCCAAGAGCGAGGCCGAGATCAGCCATTGGGCCGAATACGACTATGTTCTTGTGAACGACGACCTGGAAGATACGGAAACCAAACTGAAAACAATTGTTCAGGCAGAGCGTCTCCGCCGCGAACGCCAGCCCTGGCTGAACGGATTCGTTCGGGGCCTGAACCGGGAATTCGAGGAACGGAAATGACCCTCTATGCGCTTGACGGAATTTCCCCGCGCCTGCCCAAGAGCGGCGATTTCTGGGTGGCGCCCGATGCCAACGTGATCGGCCGGGTGCATCTGGGCGAGGGGGTCGGCATCTGGTTCGGCGCCACGCTGCGGGGCGACAACGAGGCGCTGACCATCGGCGACGGCACCAACATCCAGGACCTGTGCGTGCTGCATACCGACATCGGCTATCCGCTGGTTCTGGGGCGCAACTGCACGGTCGGCCACAAGGCGATCTTGCATGGCTGCACGGTTGGCGACAACTGCCTGATCGGCATGGGGGCGACGGTGCTCAATGGCGCGCGCATCGGCGACAACTGCCTGATCGGCGCCGGGGCGCTGATCACGGAAGGCACCGAGATCGCCTCCGGTTCGCTGGTGGTGGGGATGCCCGGGCGCGTGCTGCGCCAGCTTGACGACAAGGCGATTGCGGCGCTCACCGCCTCGGCGCGGGGCTACACGGCCAACATGCGCCGCTTCAAGAATGGCCTGCAACCTGTTGACAAATAGGCCCCGAACCGGTTTCTAGTTGAACTGCGCCGGCGCGACGAGATCTTCGACAATGCATTCGACCTTCAGCCCGGGGCAACTGTTGCGGATTTCGTTCAGCACCACGGAAGGCCGGGGCAGGCGCGTGGCCGCAATCCAGAACTCACCACCGAAACGCCAGGCGTGCAGCATGATGGCCAGTTCGAGGCAGTCGAACCCCTCCGACACCAGCGGCGAGAGCACCACGTCCGGGCGCACGGCCAGAATATGGGCACGGCTGAGATTGGCGAAATGGGCGAAAATGACATTCGCATCCCGGGGAATGCCCGATGCCGACAACTGCAGGCTGCGCGGCTCGCCAACGGCCAGCAGCCGGGGCTCCGCGCCACGGCCGTCAGGGGCCACGGTGCAGTCTGCGAGCTTGTCCTCGGAAGATTTGCGACGCGAGGTTGCGAGCACTGCCTTGATAGCCATTTCAACGCCCCCCAAAGTTCCGATCTCCGCCTGACTGTGCCAAATTGAAAATAACAATGCAACACCTGTCACTAGGTTGGAGTTCTTCAGAAAAAACGTTAACTTTTTGCGGAAACATTACCCGATTTTCCCCGCAATGGTTTACGTCAGGTCAACAATCAGCGGGCATCGGCGCCCGGATCGCCAGATTCCGCGGGGTTTTCGGGGGCGAGGAAAGCCCGCGATGGCAGATCGGGGGCGGAAGGCCGCGCCGGCAGCAGGGCGGTCGCATCCGCGCAAGGGGTGGGTGCTCCCGGCGGCGGGCTGCGGCAAAAGGCGTCAGGCCCGGCGCCTTCGCGCGGTGGCATTTCGGGCGAAAAACAACTGGCATCGCGCCGCGAACCGGGCCAAAACACCCCGGACACCGCCAGGGTTGCATCCCGCCAAGGAGGCCGCAAATGACCACATCAAGACCCGTCCTTGCCGCGTTCCTGACCGCAGCGCTGACGTTTGGCGCGCTGCTGGGCGCGGTCGCGCCGGCACCGGCAGCCGAATACGAGTTCACGCTGCAAAGTTTCCTGCCGGCGCAATCCACGGTGCCCGCGAAGATCATCGATGTCTGGGCCGACCGGATCGAACGGGAGTCGGGCGGGCGCATCCGCATCACCCGCTACCCGTCCATGCAGCTGGGGGGCAAGCCGCCCGAACTGCTGGATCAGGTGGCTGACGGCGTCATCGACATGACCTGGACCGTGGTCGGCTACACGCCCGGGCGCTTTCCCTCGACCGAGGTTTTCGAACTGCCGTTCATGGCGGACGATGCCGGGGTGGCCTCGGGCGCGTTCTGGAAGATGCTCGAAGGCGGGATCGCCGCGCGCGAGTTCTCGGAATTCAAGGTGCTGGGCGGCTGGGTCCACGGCCCCGGCGTGATCCATTCCGACAGGCCGGTGCGGGTGCCCGCCGACCTGCAGGGCATGAAGATCCGCGGCGCGTCGCGCCTGGTCAACGCGCTGCTCAAGGAGCTTGGCGCAACGCCGGTAGGGATGCCGGTTCCCGCCGTGCCCGAGGCCCTGTCACGCGGCGTGATTGACGGCACGACCATCCCCTGGGAGGTAACGCCATCGCTGAAGATTGCGGACCTGGTGCACAACCATACGGAATTCACCGGGCCGATGCTTTACACGGTGACATTCGTGCTGGTGATGAACAAGGAAAGATATGCCGCCCTGCCGGATGATCTGAAACAGGTGATCGACCGGAATTCGGGACTGGAGTTTTCGGTCTTTGCCGGCACGACCCAAGAGGCCTATGACGCGCCCGCGCGCGAGATCGCGCTGAAGGCCGGCAACAACATCATCACCCTGGACAGCGCGCAGTCGGCGCTCTGGGCCAGGGCCGCGGCGCCGGTCCGCACGGCCTGGATCGCGCAGATGAAGGCACGCGGAATCGACGGGCAGGCGCTGATCGCGCAGGCCCGCGCGCTGATGGCCGCGGGCAACTGAGAACGGCGGCAGGCGAGGAACGGCGGCAGGCGAGGCCGAAGAAGCGGCGCTTCGCAATGCCCCGCGCCCCGCGCCCGGGGCGGCCCGGAACAGCGGGCAGCGCGCGTGGGGGCGGCGCAGAGCCCGGCACGGGGGGCGGCACGGGGGCGGGGCGCGGCACGGGGGGCGTCCCGGGTCCGGCACAGGGAAAGGATTGGCGACATGCACAAGCTGGTGTTACGCGCGGCCCGGTTCATGGCTCTGGCGGGCGGCGCCGTTCTGGGGGCGCTGGTCGTG
>JALSRF010000481.1 GCA_026984895.1 Paracoccaceae bacterium | reverse complement strand
GAAGGCCGCGACCTCCCTTGTGCCTCCGGTTGCGACCGTCCTGTTTGTGGCGGCGCTCATTGGCTCCAGGCGGGTTTGCGTTTTTCGATGAAGGCGGCGATGCCCTCGGCGGTGTCGTCATCCAGCATGTTTTCGACCATCGCCTGGCCGGTATAGGCGTAGGCCTGGTCCAGCGGCATTTCGATCTGGTCGTAAAAGGCGCGCTTGCCGATGCGCACCGCCGTGCCCAGTTTTGCGGCAACGGTTTCGGCCAGCGCCGCGGTTTCGTCGGCCAGCGCGGATTGGGCCACCACGCGGTTCACCAGGCCCAGTTCGCGCGCGCGCTCGGCCTCGATGAATTCGCCGGTGGTGAGCATCTCGAAGGCCTGCTTGCGCGGAATGTTTCGCGAAAGCGCCACCATGGGCGTCGAGCAGAACAGCCCGATGTTGACCCCGTTGACGCCAAAGCGCGTGCCCCGGGCCGCCACCGCCATGTCGCAGCTGGCCACCAGCTGGCAGCCGGCGGCGGTGGCGATCCCGTGCACCTGGGCAATGACCGGCTGGGGCAGGCGGGGGATCATCTGCATCACCTGCGAGCAGCGGGCGAACAGATCGGCGAAACAGGCGGCGCCGCCGTCCTCGGCCTGCCGGGCGCGGGTCATTTCCTTCAGATCGTGGCCGGCGCAAAACGCCTTGCCCTCGCCCGAAAGCACCACCACGCGCGTGTCGGTATCGTCCATCAGGCGCGAAAACTCGTCTTTCAGGGCGGCCAGCATGGCGTCGGACAGCGCATTCAGGCTTGCCGGGTTGTTGAGCGTCAGGTGGGCGATGCCGCCGGTGTCTTCGCGTCGTAACAATGTCATCTTGCGTCCCCTTGTCAGTCGGTCCAAGTCTAGGGCAGAGCCGCAGCCGGGGAAAGCCATGGATCTGAAAATGTCCGCCGAGGAACTGAATGCCTTCATGCACGAGGCCTTTGCGCAGGCGGCACGCGATTTCACCGTCGAACATGCCAGCATGCGCGACATCACCGTGCGTCTGCATGTGGACGAACGCCACCTGCGCCCGGGCGAGACGGTGTCCGGCCCGGCGATCTTCGCGCTTGCCGACGTGGCGGTCTATCTGTCGGTGCTGGCGATGATCGGCCCCGAGGCGCTGGCGGTGACCACGAGCGCGTCGATCGACTTCATGCGAAAGCCGGCGGCGGGGGTGGATCTGATCGCCAAGGCCAAACTGCTGAAGCTGGGCAAGAAACTGGCGGTGGGCGACGTGCTGATCTATTCGCAGGGCCGCAGCGAGCCGGTGGCGCGCGCTTCGCTGACCTATTCGATCCCGCCGCAAAGATCGTGACGTGACGGCGCGGCCGCGAATTTCCTGAAGGTTTCGGGCCCGGCTTCTTCCCGGGAACACCCGGGCCGGCGGGGCCGCGCCTGGTGGCGGGGATCGGGGGACGTGGCGCCGTGGCGTGGGGTATTATGATACCATATTTCCAACAGGCTGAATTTCAAGGACAATTACGGCATTTTCGCGCTTGACGGATCATCCAATTGCTTTAGAACAGCGCAATCCAGTCCCACCATCAGGGTAGAAACATGAATACCTTCTCCGCAACCCCGGCGGACATCGACAAGAAGTGGATCCTGATCGACGCCGAAGGCGTGGTCCTGGGCCGTCTTGCCTCGATCGTCGCCATGCGCCTGCGCGGCAAGCACAAGGCCACCTTCACGCCGTCCATGGACATGGGCGACAATGTCATCGTGATCAATGCCGACAAGGTGCAGATGACCGGCACCAAGCGCGCCGACAAGAAATACTACTGGCATACCGGCCATCCGGGCGGCATCAAGAGCCGCACCGCGGGCCAGATCCTTGAAGGCGATCACCCCGAGCGTGTCGTCATCAAGGCGGTGCAGCGCATGCTGCCCGGCGGCAGGCTGAGCCGCAAGCAGATGACCAACCTGCGTGTCTACGCCGGCGCCGAGCATCCGCATCAGGCGCAGAACCCGGAAGTGCTGGACATCAAGGCCATGAACCCGAAAAACACGAGGGTTGCGAAATGAGTGAAGAAATCAGGACCCTGGAAGACCTCGACACCGTTGCCGAAGGCACCGTCGCGGCCGAATCCGAGGCCGCGGTGACGCGCGCGCCCGTGCGCGACGAACTGGGGCGCGCCTATGCCACCGGCAAGCGCAAGGATGCGGTCGCCCGGGTCTGGATCAGGCCCGGTTCCGGCAAGGTCACCGTCAACGGGCGCGAGATGAACAGCTATTTCGCCCGCCCGGTGCTGCAGATGATCCTGCGCCAGCCCTTCCAGGTTGCCGGGGTGGAAGACCAGTTCGATGTCACGGCCACGGTCAAGGGCGGCGGTCTGTCGGGGCAGGCCGGGGCGGTCAAGCACGGGATTTCGAAAGCGCTGCAGCTTTACGACCCGGCCCTGCGCGCGCCGCTCAAGGCGGCAGGCTTCCTCACCCGTGACAGCCGCGTGGTCGAACGCAAGAAATACGGCAAGCGCAAGGCCCGCCGCAGCTTCCAGTTCTCCAAGCGCTGAGCGCGACCCTTCGAACATGCGCGGGCGGCAGCGGTGCCGCCCGTTCGCGCCCTGCCGCGCGTTCATGCCCTGCCGCACGCGGGCGCAGAACCCGGCCGCAGACGGGCCGCGTTTCCCGATCCGAGGACAACCGGCGGTATTGTCGAAACAATTCCCGGCATAGCCTTCTCATTGTTGCGAAATCCTGAATGCATGCCGCGATAATTGGCCTGTTTTTTCGCATTTCGCCGCCTGCACGGCCCAAATTCGGCCCATTTCGTGAATAGGAATTCTGGCACGCTCAATCACACTCACACCTGACCCGAGATTGAAAATGTCTGCTGCCAGCGACCACCGATCACAATCAGAACCGAAACCGCAGCCCTATGATCCGCTGACCGGTTACGTGCCTTCCGTTGCCCTTGCCCTGTTCCTGTGCGGCCGGCTCGGCGCGCTGCTCCACCACAGCCTTGCGGCGGCCTTCCCGGCGCTGATGCCCGCCGGCGCGCGCATCGACCTGGCCGCGGGCCTGTTCCTGGGAATTGCCCTGGCCAACCCGGTCGGCCTGATTCTCAGCAATGCCAGCGGGCTGGCGGGGCTGCTGCGTTTCGGGATCGGTCTGGTGGCCGGCGCGCTCGTGCAGCATGCCGTCTTTACCCCGATCGCGGATGAGGCAATGTCGCCCTACCTGTATCTGCTGCTGGCGGCCTTTGCGATTCCGGTCATGGGTCTTGTGCGCGTCGTCCGGCGTGCGCTGGGCCGGCGCGGCATCCTGTTTGCGGGCGAAGGACCGCCGGACAGTGCGGTCAGGTTGCTCGATTTTTCCGACCGCGCCTGGTTCGTGTTCTTCATGATCGCGACCTTCGCCGTGCTGTCCTATTTTTCCACCGATGTCGCCTCCACGCTGGGCGTTCTGGCCATTGTCGTGCTGGCGCTGGCGGTATCGGTTGCCCTGGGGCTGCACGAGGTTCAGGAAACGCTGGACCCCGCCGAAGCGCGCCTGCGCGCCTGGCTGGAGCTCGAATCGACGCTCGCAGGGAGCGAAAGCGCGCGCGGATGGGAGCACGTCTCGGTGCGCGTCGCCAGTCTTGCCGGCAAGGTGTTTCCGGGGGCGGTGCTGTTTGCCGGGGTGACCCGGCTGGCCCTGGTCGGGCTGAACGTCCTGTTCCCGAACGCGCAAACCGGGCTGCGCGATCCGATCACCACGATCGAGACCCTGGGCATCCTTTCGGCCTCGGGGGCCGGGCTGGTGTTCCTCGGGCTGACGACCGCACTGGGATTCGGCCTGGTGATCCTGCGCGCCTTTGCCCATTTCCAGGGCTGGACGCGCGCGGACATCCGCGACAGCGCGGCCGAGTTGATGGACCTCATGCATGTGCGCCGCTTCGGCCGCGGCTGAGCCGGCCGGTGCAAGACGAGCGGTGAAAGGCGACCGGTGAAAGGCCGCCGGTGCGGGGCGGCTTCGATCCGGCGACGATCCCGCTCTGTCGATCCCGCTCTGTCGATCCCGCTCTGTCGATCCGGGCCACGCGCCCGGGCGGCGGCGGTGCGCGCTTCAGGAACCGGCGCCTTCGTCGTCGCCGGGAACGAGCCCCAGCCCCCGAAGGTAGATTCCGATGCCCGCTTCCAGCAGTTCGTCGGGCGCGAAAGGCGAATGCGTCCCCGGCGAACCCCGCGAGAAAAGCTCCACCACCCCGTGGCACATCGCCCAGACATGCGCCGAAACCATCTGCGCGGGGGGGCGTTTTTCGGCGGGGATGTGGCGGGACAATTCTATCGCCGCGCGCTCCAGCACGCCCATTGCGCGGTTGGCCAGAAGCGCAAGTTCGGGTTTGGAATTGATCGAGATGCCGCTTTCGAACATGGCAATGTAATGGCCCGGATACTTGCGCGCAAAGGCAAGATAGGCGCGCCCGGTGGCCTCGAAGGAGGCCAGCGCCGAGGGCTGCCCCTTTTCGTAGGCATATTCCATGAGATCGGCGAAAATGCCGTAGCCCTGCAAGGCGGCCTCGCTGATCAGGTCTTCGCGCCCCTGGAAATGCCGATAGACCGCCGCCGGCGTGACGCCGGCGCGCTTGGCCGCTTCCGAAAGGGTGAACCCGGTGGGCCCGCGCGCCTCGATCAGCTCCAGCGCCGTATCCACCAGCGCCTGGCGCAGGTTGCCGTGGTGATAGCCGCGCTTAGCCATTCCAGATTTCCGGTCCGGCGCAGATTTTCGGATCGGGCGGTCCGGCGACGGCGTCGTTGCGCCCGCGATAGTCTACCGCGCCCAGCACCGTCTGGATCGCGGCAATGCGCGCGCGCAGCTTGTCGTCCGAGCGCACGACCGTCCAGGGCGCGGTGGCGCTGTGCGAGCGCGCGAAGGTTTCGCCAATCGCCCGGGTATAGGCGTCCCATTTCTTCAGGCCCTCGACGTCGATCCGGCTGAGCTTCCATTGCTTCAACGGGTCTTTTTCGCGCGCCAGAAAGCGGCGCAACTGTTCGGCGCGCCCGACGTTCAGCCAGAGCTTGACGAAAACGATGCCCTCGTCCACCAGCATCTGTTCGAATTCCGGCAGTTGGCGGAAGAACCGCGCGCGCTGAGCGGCGTCGCAAAACCCGAACACCTGTTCCACCACGCCGCGATTGTACCAGCTTCGGTCGAACAGCACGATCTCGCCGGCAGTGGGCAGGTGATCGACATAGCGCTGGAAATACCACTGGCCGGCCTCGCGCTCGGTGGGTTTGGACAGCGCCACCACATGCGCGACGCGCGGGTTCAGGTTTTCGCGAAAGCGCTTGATGGTGCCGCCCTTGCCGGCGGCGTCGCGCCCCTCGAACACCACGACCACCCGTTTGCCGGTGGCCTTCACGTCGGCCTGGAGGCGGACCAGTTCCAGCTGCAAGGCGCGCATGGTTTCTTCATAGAGCCTGCGATTCATGCGCTTGCGGTAGGGATAGCCCGGGTCCAGCATTTCCTTGCGCCCGCCGGCGCGGATGGCCGCGCGCACCGCCTCGGGGGCGTCTTCCTGGAAAAAGCGGCTGATCGCCCCATCGAACGGAAGGGTCATGGTCTACCTCGTGACAACTGCCTGACCAGTATCGCTTTTTCTGGTCGCGGGTGCAATCGGCCGGCGTTTTCGCCTAGGATGCGTCCGCCGGTTCGCCGATGCGCGCCAGATCGAAGGGCGTTGACTGGTAGATTTCGTTGATCCAGTTGCCGTAAAGCAGATGCGCATGGCTGCGCCAGCGGTTGCGCGGCTCTTTCGCCGGGTCGTCGTCGGGGAAATAGTTCACCGGCACGCCGACCGCCGAGCCATTGGCGAGGTCGCGTTCGTATTCTTCCTTCAGGGTGTGGCTGTCGTATTCGAAATGGTTGAAGATGTAATAGGCGCGGTGCGCCGGGTCTTCGACCAGGCAGGGCCCCACCTCGGACGAGCCCAGCAGCGTCTTCAGCCCGGCCACGGCGTCGATCTCGGCGGCGCGCATCTCCGTCCAGCGGCTGACCGGCACCACGAAACTGTCCGAGAAGCCGCGCAAGAGCGGCGAACCGGCGGCCATGTTTTCGTGCCGGAAACACCCGAATGCCTTTTGTTTCAGCATGTGTTTGGGCACGCCGTGGAAATGGTTGATCATCGCCATGCCGCCCCAGCACACGCCGAAGGTGGAGTGCACGTTGCTCTGGGTCCAGTCCATGACCTCCTGCAGTTCGTCCCAGTAGGTCACCTCCTCGAAGGGCAGGTGCTCGATCGGGGCGCCGGTGATGATCAGCCCGTCGAACTTCTCGTTCTTCACCGCCTGAAACGGGCGGTAGAATTCTTCCATGTGCGCGGCGGCAGTGTTGCGGGTCTTGTGCGCGCTCATGCGGATCAGCGAGAAATGGATCTGCAGCGGCGTTGCCCCGATCAGCCGGGCGAACTGGTTTTCGGTCTGGATCTTCTTGGGCATCAGGTTCAGCAGGCCGATCTTCAGCGGGCGGATGTCCTGGCGCTCGGCGCGCCGATCCGACATCACCATCACGCCCTCTTCGCGCAAAACCTTGAACGCGGGCAGGTCCTTGGGAAGGGTAATGGGCATGATGTCACGTCTCCGGGTGGATGGCGGTCAGAACGGCAGATAGGCTCAGGCGGCGTGTTCGGCAAGCGCCCGGGCGATCAGCGCTTCGAAATCCGGGGCATCGCGCACCCCGGCCATGTCCTCGGCGCGCACGCGCAGGCCCCAGTTTTCCGCCATCGCGCGATACAGCGGCTGACGGCTGGCGAGCGCTCTTTCGTAGGCGAAGATCATGAAGGCGTCCGGGTCCACCTCGTGCGGGGCGGTGCGGTTGCGTTCCAGGAACTCGGCCCAGATGCTGTCCAGAAAGGCGGCGCGATAGCACATCGGCTTGGGCGCGCGCGAAAAGCGGCGCAGCAGTTCGCCGGTATGGGCGTCGCTGCCTTCGATCCAGACCAGCAGCAGGTTGTCGGCAAGCGTGCGCAGCACCGGGTCCTCGGGGTTGTCGGGAT
>JALSRF010000480.1 GCA_026984895.1 Paracoccaceae bacterium | reverse complement strand
GTGCTGACATGACATCCTCCAAATCCCTGTTTTTCATCCTGTCAGACTAGACCGGTTTCCCCGATCGGCAAAATCGCGGCGCCGCGCGATGCGTAACAGGCTGTTTACACGGGCACATTCCTCTGACAGGGTCGCCGGACCCGAACCCGGATCCCACCCCGGGCCCCACCCGGACCCGGTCCCGAACCCGAATCCCAACCCGAAAGGACCCCCCGGTGTATCTGAATGCCGCGATCCTGACAGCCGTGGTTCTGACCGGCCTGGCGATGTGGTCGCCCCCGGCGCTGCGCTCGCGCCCGTGGCGGGCGATGGTGACGCCGCTTGCCTCGATCATCGGCAGCGGCTTTCTGGTGCTCGGCCCGATCCTGAACGCATCCTATGGCGCCATGGCCCCGCTGGCGATGGCGGCGCTTTGCACGGTGGCATACCTGTTCGGCTGGGCGATCCGGTTCAACATTGCCGCCATCGGCGATGACGCGCGCCCACGCACAAGGGCGGAGGAACGCCTGGAAACGCTGTCTTCGGCGGTGCTCGGGTTTGCCTACATGATTTCGGTGGCCTATTACCTGAACCTTTTCGGCGCCTTCGCGCTGAGCCTGACGCCGGCCGCGGCGGATGGCCGGAGCGCGCGCCTGCTGACCACGGCAGTCTTTGCCGTGATCCTGCTGGTGGGCTGGGGGCGCGGCTTCAAGGCGCTGGAGGCGATGGAGTATTTCTCGGTCTCGCTGAAGCTTGCCATCATCATGGG
The DNA here is from genome assembly GCA_026984895.1 of Paracoccaceae bacterium. Classification (GTDB taxonomy): domain Bacteria; phylum Pseudomonadota; class Alphaproteobacteria; order Rhodobacterales; family Rhodobacteraceae; genus JAJRUE01. The sequence goes on along the minus strand of JALSRF010000480.1, from coordinate 6,249 downwards.
GCTGCTGGTGGGCATGGCCGCGTATTTCCGGGACAAGGTGGCCGCCGGAGGCCTGGTGTTCACCCCGCCCGAGACCACGGGCTGGCCCGCGGTTGCCCTGGGCTTCGGGCTGATCGTGACGGTGCAGGGGTTCGAAACCTCGCGCTATCTGGGCGAAAGCTACACGGCGCGCACGCGCATCCGCTCGATGCGATGGGCGCAATGGCTTTCCAGCGGCATCTACATGGCCTACATCGTCCTGCTTGCCTACACCTTTGCGCGCGGCGAGATCGCGCTGAAGGAAACCGCGATCATCGACATGATGAAGGTCGTCGCCCCGATCCTGCCGCTGTTGCTGGTTGCCGCCGCCCTGGCCGCCCAGTTCAGCGCCGCGGTGGCCGACACCAGCGGCTCGGGCGGGCTGATCGCAGAGCTTTCGGGGCACCGGCTTTCGACCCGGCAGGCCTATGCGGTGCTGACGCTGGTGGGCGTCGGGCTGACCTGGACGGCGAACCTGTTCGAGATCATCGCCTATGCCTCTCGTGCGTTTGCCGCCTATTATGCGCTGCAGGCCGCGGTTGCGGCGCTGGGCGCGCGCGGCGCGGGACGCAACGGCGCGATGCTGGGATTTGCCGCCCTGGCCCTGCTGGGAGCGGCAATCGTGCTGGCCGGCAAGCCGGTTGCCGGCTGAGCCCCCGGCCGGGCCAGCCGGGAGAGCCGGGGCAGCCGGGAGAGCCGGGCCAAAGGCGAACGGGCCCTCGCCGCCGAATTGCCCGAAAAACGCGCCCGATGCACGGCACCGCTTTTCAACCGCTGCCACCCAACATATAGTGGCGGGCAAAACGGCAGACACCAGCAAGACATACGGTAACGAGGAACCAGAGCATGGCGCACATCATCGTCGTCGGGAACGAAAAAGGCGGGGCGGGAAAATCGACGGTCTCCATGCATGTCGCAACCGCACTGGCGCGCATGGGGCACAAGGTCGGGGCGCTGGACCTTGATCTGCGTCAGCGCACCTTTGCGCGCTACCACGAAAACCGGAAGACCTATTGCGAGCGCCACGACCTGCAGCTGCCGTCGGCCGACTACCGGGCGCTGCCGCAGGTGGACCGCAGCACGCTGCCCGAAGGCGAAAACGTCTACGACCGCCGCCTGTCGATCGCGGTCGCCGACATGGAACAGAAATACGGCTTCATCGTGATCGACTGCCCCGGGTCGCATACCCGGCTGAGCCAGGTTGCGCATTCGCTGGCCGATACGCTGATCACGCCGATGAACGACAGTTACATCGACTTCGACCTGCTGGCCCATGTGGACGGCGAAACCAACCGGATCATCGGCCCCTCGGTCTATTCGGAAATGGTCTGGAACGCGCGCCAGCTGCGTTCGCAGGCCGGGCTGAAGCCGGTGGACTGGGTGGTGGTGCGCAACCGGCTGGGGGCGCAGCAGATGCACAACAAGAAAAAGATCGGCGATGCGCTGAACGACCTTTCCAGGCGCATCGGCTTTCGCGTGGCCCCCGGATTCGGCGAACGGGTGATCTTCCGCGAACTGTTCCCGCGCGGGCTGACGCTGCTGGACCTGCGCGATATCGGCGTGAAGGGGCAGATGAACATTTCCAACGTCGCCGCCCGGCAGGAGTTGCGCGACCTGATCGCAGCGCTCGAACTTCCGGGGGTGACGGTCGATTTCTGACGAAGCGCCCCGATTCGCCGGCCCGGGATCGGGACGCGCGGCGCCCGGTCGGGGCCGGGCATCATCCGGGGCCGGGTGAGGGCCGGGCACCGGATCGGCGCCGGGCATCGAAGCGCCGCGGCGCGCGCGGCCCGCCTTTCGCCGGCGCTCAGGTGAACTTTCGAAACAGCCGGGTGCTGTCGAACATCCCTTCCAGCCGCTGCAGCCTTTCGCGCGTTACCGGCCAGATGCGTTCCTGGACCTCGGCAATCACGGTTTCCAGCAGCAGCATCACCACGACCGACGAATCCCAGGCCGAGGGCACCACGATCCGGCAGGCGAAATACTGCGCGGCAAAGGCGCTGACCGGAGAACACCACTGGTCGGTGAACAGGACGATGCGCACGCCGCGCTCGGCCGCCATCTGCGCCAGCTTCAGGGTCGAGTTTTCATATCGGCGCACGTCGAACACCACCAGCACGTCGTCCTGCTTCATGTCCAGCAGGTCATGCGGCCAGACATTGGAAATGGTCTGCACGCGGTGCACGTCGGGCCGCGCCACCTGCATGTGCAGGAAGAAATAGTCGGCCAGCGCCCGGGTAATGCGCCCGCCCACCACATGAACCGAACGGTCGAGATCGGCCAGCAGGGCGCAGCTCTGATCGAAACCGTCGATGTCGATCTGGCCGAGCGACTGGCGGATGTTGCCGATCACCGCATCGGTGAAGCGGTTGAGAATGTGTTCGTCGGGCACGGCGCCGGCCCATCCGGCCCGCTTGGCGATCGGATCCGAAACCTTGTCGCGCAGTTCGCGCCGCAGCGCCTCCTGAAACTCGGGGAAGCCGGAATAGCCCAGTTTCTGGACCATGCGCGCCACCGTCGGGGTCGAAACATCGGCGTTGCGCGCGACCGTGGTGATCGTGCCAAGCCCCGATACCGGGTAGTTTTCCAGGATCGAATCCGCCAGCTGGCGCTCGGCCCGGGTCAGCCGCTCGAAGCTTTGCTGCAGGCGCTGGGCAATGGTGGCATTGGGTTCGAACACGGCAGACTCCCGCCTGTGGTGATACCAACTGGCGCCACGGCCGTGAAGAGATATTTTCAGAATTCTGTTGACAGGCGCAGACGCTTTGAAGAATTCTTTTCAGCGTGGGGAGGGGTGAAACGATGACCGGACATGAGGCACGCGCGCGCCCGAACGAGCCCGCACCGGCCCGGCTGGTGAATGCGCACGGCACCTCGCCGGTGCTGCTGGTGTGCGAGCACGCATCCAACCGCATCCCCGACGAATTCGACGGGCTCGGGCTGGACGAAACCACCCGGCAAAGCCACGTCGCCTGGGACCCAGGCGCGCTGGCGGTGGCCGAAGGGCTGAGCGCGCGGCTGGATGCGCGCCTGGTGGCCAGCACCGTTTCGCGCCTGGTCTACGACTGCAACCGCCCGCCCGGGGCCGCCGACGCGATGCTGGCGCGCAGCGAACTGTTCGACATCCCGGGCAACGTCGGGCTGAGCGCGGCCGAGCGCGACCGGCGGGTGCGCACCTATTACCAGCCGTTTCGCGACCTTCTGGCCGAAACCATTGCCGCCGGCCCGGCGCAACAGGCGCTGGTCACGGTGCACAGCTTCACCCCCGTCTACATGGGCAAGCCGCGCCGGACCGAGCTTGGCGTGCTGCACGACGCCGACCGGCGCATGGCCGACGAAATGCTGGCTCTGGCCCCGTCGCACTGCCGGATGCGGGCCGCGCGCAACGTGCCCTACGGGCCCCAGAACGGGGTGACCCACACGCTGAAGGTCCACGGCATCACCAACGGTCTGCCCAATGTCATGCTGGAAATCCGCAACGACCTGATCGCCGAGCGGACCCAGCAGGAGGCCGCCGCCGACCGGCTGGCCGGCCTGATCGGACAGACACTGAAGAACCTGGATATCGCAACAGGGAGCGCAGAACAGGCATGAACCCGATCCTCGTCCGATATGTGCGCATCGTCGATGCCATGAACTACCGGATCGGCCGGATCACCATGTACGGGATTTTCGTCATGGTGGGAGTGCTGATGTGGTCCTCGATCAGCAAGACCTTTTTCCTGCCCTCGCGCTGGACGCTGGAGGTGGCCCAGTTCGCGCTGGTGGCCTATTACCTGATCGGCGGCCCCTATTCGATCCAGCTTGCCGCCAATGTGCGCATGGACCTGTTCTACGGAAACTGGAGCCCGCGCCGGAAGGCCTGGTTCGACGTTTTCACCATCTGGTTCCTGATCTTCTACCTGGTGGTGATGATCTATGGCGCCATCGGCTCGACCGCCTACAGCCTGGGGTATTTCGGGGATGCGCCGTTCACCTTTTTCCGCGATCTGATCCACGCCTTCCTGACCGGCGGGATCGACGCCGCGCGCGAGAAGCTGGGCTTCATCGAGCGTTCCCCCACATCCTGGCGGCCCTATCTGTGGCCGGTCAAGGTGATTGCCACCATCGGCATTTTCCTGATGCTTCTGCAGGCGATTTCCGAGTTCATAAAGGACGTCGCCTTTCTCAGGGGCATCGACATGAGGAAGGATGCGCCGGCGCACCGCCACCATGAGGAAGACATCTATGAGGAGGCCCCCTGATGTCTTACGAGATGATCGCGATCTTCATGTTCTCGGCCATGATGCTGATGCTGCTGACCGGTCAGCGGGTGTTCGGCGCCATCGGCTTTGTCGCGGCGATCTCGTCGCTGTGGCTGTGGGGCACGGGCGGATCGGACATTCCGTTTTCGGCGGTGATGAAGCTGATGAAATGGTATCCGCTTCTGACCCTGCCGATGTTCATCTTCATGGGCTATGTGCTGTCGGAATCCAAGATCGCCGATGACCTCTACAAGATGTTCCATGTCTGGATGGGGCCGGTTTCCGGCGGGCTGGCGATCGGCACCATCGGGCTGATGGTGCTGATCAGCGCCATGAACGGGCTGAGCGTCGCCGGCATGGCCATCGGCGCCACCATCGCCCTGCCCGAGCTGATGAAGCGCGGCTACGACAAGCGGATGATCACCGGGGTGATCCAGGCGGGTTCGTCGCTGGGCATCCTGGTGCCGCCCTCGGTGGTGCTGGTGCTCTATGCGATGATCGCGCGCCAGCCAGTGGGGCAGCTGTGGCTGGCGGGCGTGCTGCCGGGGCTGATGATGGCCGGGCTGTTCATCCTTTACATCTACATCCGCTGCCGCATCACGCCCGCGCTCGGGCCGGCGCTCACGGCCGAGGAACGCGCCGCCGTCACCATGGGCGAAAAGCTGCGCCTGCTGCGCGCGGGCATCCTGCCGCTGGTGATCTTCCTTGCCATGATGTTCCCTTTCGTGAAGGGCTGGACCTCGCTGACCGAAAGCTCGGCCATCGGCGCGATGACGGCGTTTCTGGCCGCGGTGGTGAAAGGGCGCATGACGCGCGCGGTGTTCGAAAAGTCGGTGCGTTCGACCCTGGCGATTTCGTGCATGTTCATGTTCATCATCGTTGCCGCCATGGGGTTTGGCGCGGTGTTCGACGGGCTCGGCGCGGTCAAGGCGATCGAAAGCCTGTTCACCGAAAAGCTGGGGCTGAGCCCGTGGATGATCCTGGTGCTGATGCAGCTTTCGTTTCTGGTGATGGGCACCTTTCTGGACGACACCGCGATGCTGGTGATCGTCGCGCCGCTCTACATTCCGCTGGTGCGAGCACTGGGCTTCGATCTGATCTGGTACGGGGTGCTTTACACCATCACGACGCAGATCGCCTACATGACCCCGCCGTTCGGCTACAACCTGTTCCTGATGCGCGCCATGGCCCCCAGGGAGATCGGCATGCGCGACATCTACAGTTCGATCGTGCCGTTCGTGGCGGTGATGGTGATCGCGCTGGCCATCAACATGATCTTTCCGCAGATCGCGCTCTGGCTGCCGCACTACGTCTATTCGACAGGCGGCAACTGAGGCGCGGCCGGCAAGGGAGAAACCGAAAAGGGCCGCCGGCAAAGGCGGCAGGCGAAAAGAGAGGGCAGGCGACAACCAGACCAGACCCCTGGCCAACACGGGCACGATACGGCGGGAAACCTGAAACGGACCGTTCAACAAGGAGAAAGACCATGACGACAAGACGCAAGTTCCTGACAAGCGCTGGCGCCGTCGGCGCGGCCGCGCTGGCCGCCCCTGCGGTGCATGCCCAGGGCGCCAAGATCAAGTGGCGCCTGCAGACCTATGCCGGCCCGGCGCTGGCCGAACAGGTCATCGTGCCGATGATCAACAAGTTCAACGCCATTGCCGGCGACCAGATGCAGATCGAGCTGTTCACCGCCGACCAGCTGGTGCCGACGGGCGAACTGTTCCGCGCCATGCAGAAGGGCACGATCGACGCGGTGCAGTCGGACGACGATTCGATGGCCTCGCCCACCGAAGTCACAGTGTTCGGCGGCTACTTCCCCTTCGCGCTGCGCTACAGCCTGGACGTGCCGGTGCTGTTCAACCAGTACGGCCTGGATGAAATCTGGAAGGAAGAATACGCCAAGGTCGGGGTCAAGCACATCTCGGCCGGCTCCTGGGACCCGGCAAACTTCGCCACCAAGAAGCCGATCACCAAGCTTGACGAC
>JALSRF010000479.1 GCA_026984895.1 Paracoccaceae bacterium | reverse complement strand
CGATCAGCGTCGTGTCGGTTTCGTGGCCCACCGCCGATATCAACGGAATGTCCGATGCGGCCGCCGCGCGCACCACTTCTTCCTCGTTGAAGCCCCAGAGGTCTTCGACCGAGCCGCCGCCGCGCGCCACGATCAGCAGGTCGGGGCGCGGCAGCGCGCCGCCCGGGCCGAGCGCGTTGAAGCCGGCAATGGCGCGCGCCACCTCGGGGGCGCAGGCCTTGCCCTGCACCGCCACCGGCCAGATCAGGACCTGGCGCGGGAAGCGGTCGCGCAGGCGGTGCAGGATATCGCGGATCACCGCCCCCGAGGGCGAGGTGACGACCCCGATCACCTCTGGCAGCCAGGGCAGTTTCTTCTTGCGTTCGGCGGCAAACAGCCCTTCGGCGGCCAGCGCCTTCTTGCGTTTTTCCAGCATCGCCATCAGCGCGCCCTCGCCCGCGGGCTCTACCGCCTCGACCACCAGCTGATATTTCGACTGACCGGCGAAGGTGGTCATCCGCCCGGTGGCGATGACTTCCATGCCTTCCTCGGGGTGGATTTCCAGCCGCGCCACCTGCCCTTTCCAGCTCACCGCCGAGATCACCGCGCGGTCGTCCTTCAGGTCGAAATAGAGATGCCCGGAACGCGCCAGCACCACCCGGCCCACCTCGGCGCGCACCCGCACGCGACCGAAGCGCTCCTCGATGGTGCGTTTGAGCGCGCCCGAAAGCTCGCTGACGGTGAACGCGTGGGCGTTGCCGCCCGGCCCGGCGCTACCGCCGGTATCTTCGATCAGGTCTGACATGCGATGCCTTGTGATTGTGCCTGTGCCAGCTTAGAACGCGCGCGAGACGAGGCCAAGCGGGGGAATGCACCATGAACATCCTGATCCTGGGCAGCGGCGGGCGTGAACATGCCCTGGCCTGGGCGGTGATGCAGAACCCGAAATGCGATCGCCTGGTGGTGGCGCCGGGCAACGCCGGCATCGCGGCGATCGCCGAATGTGGCGCACTGGACATCTGCGACGGCGGCGCGGTGGTGGCTTTCGCCGAGGAAAACGCCATCGATTTCGTGATCATCGGCCCGGAGGCGCCGCTGGCGGCAGGGGTTGGAGACCGGCTGCGCGCCGCCGGCATCCTGACCTTCGGCCCCAGCGCGGCGGCGGCGCGGCTGGAAAGCTCGAAAACCTTTACCAAAGAGGTTTGCGATGCCTGTGGCGCGCCCACCGCCGGCTGGGCCCGGTTCGACGATGCCCAGGCCGCCAGGGCGCATGTCCGCGCGCAGGGGGCCCCGATCGTGGTCAAGGCCGACGGGCTGGCCGCCGGCAAGGGCGTGGTGGTCGCGATGGACGAGGCCCGGGCGCTGGCGGCGGTGGACGAGATGTTCTCGGGCAGTTTCGGCGCGGCCGGCGCCGAGGTGGTGATCGAGGAATTCATGGAGGGCGAGGAGGCCTCGTTCTTCGTGCTGTGCGACGGCGAGAACGTGCTGCCGCTTGGCACCGCGCAGGACCACAAGCGCGCGGGCGAAGGCGACACCGGCCCCAACACCGGCGGCATGGGGGCCTATTCGCCGGCCCCGGTGATGACGCCGGCGGTGCGCGCGCGGGCGATGGACGAGATCATTCGCCCGACGGTAGCCGAGATGGCGCGGCGCGGCACGCCCTACCAGGGGGTGCTTTATGCGGGGCTGATGATCCGTGACGGCCAGCCGCGGCTGGTGGAATACAACGTGCGTTTCGGCGACCCGGAGTGCCAAGTGCTGATGATGCGGCTGGGGGCGCAGGCGCTCGACCTGATGCAGGCCTGCGCCGAGGGGCGGCTGGCCGAGGCGCGGGTGAACTGGGCCGACGATCACGCGATCTGCGTGGTGATGGCGGCACGGGGCTATCCGGGCGCCCATGAAACGGGCTCGGCCATCGGCGGGCTGGAGCGGATTGCCGAGGACAGCCGGCAGATGGTGTTCCACGCCGGCACCGCGCGCCGCGACGGGCAACTGGTGGCGGCTGGCGGGCGGGTTCTGAACCTGGCCGCACGCGGCGAAAGCCTGCAGGAGGCGCGCGACCGGGCCTATGCGGCGGCGGAGGGCATTGACTGGCCCGAGGGGTTCATGCGGCGCGATATCGGTTGGCGGGCGCTTTCGGGACGGTCGGGCTGACGCCCGATTTTTCAGATCGGCCGGGGGCTGACTGCCCCCGCACCCCCGTGGATATTTTGCGGACAGAAGAAGGGCAGAAGAACCGGAGTCAGGGGGCAGTGCAGCTGCGCGCGCGCGCCAGCGACCGGCGCGTGGCGGGCGCGTCGATCTTGCGGGCCGAAAACCGGCGGTTGCGAAAGGCGAGCGCGTAGACGGCGCGCCAGTTGGCATCGGCCACGATCATTTCCGGGCCCTGGCCGCAATCGCGAATGCCGCCCGGGATGCTGTCCCAGCCGATCTGATGATTGGTGAAACCCGGCGCATCGGCGATATGGCGAAGCTGCCGTCGTCCTTTCACATAGCGCCAGATACGGACGATCCTGGCAAGGTGCGGGCGATCGACATAGGCGATTTCCACCTGGCCGTCGCCGTCAAGATCGGCCGCCCCGATCGGGGCCAGCCAGCGGTGCGGGCGACCGATATACGGCGTGGCGCCGATCAGCCCGGTTTCGTCGTAGAGTGCAAGGCGCGCGCCGCGGGACAGGTCGGTTTCGACCACCATGACCTCGGGCGAGGCATCGCCGTCCACCTCGACCAGACGCGGCGCGATGTCTTCGAAAACGCGGCTTCGTGGCAGCCGGATGGTCACCTTTCGCCGCCGGGCTTCGCCGGCGCATCCGCCACAGCCATCGACCGTCAGCACCAACGCGCCCCATTCCACCGCATCGCCGAGGATGGCGTGGTCGTAGCGTGTTGTCGGTTCGCTGTAGCGGGCTTTTTCGATGATGTCGGCTGGCGCCGCCCTTGCCTGCGCCGCGACGAGCAGAAGTGCGGCGGCGGCGGCGCGCGCGCGCATCAGATCTGCTTTTCGGGCATCTGCACGACCAGCCCGTCGAGGTCATCGGTGACCTTGATCTGGCAGGTCAGGCGGGAGCGCTTCGGGTCCGGCTCCCAGGCGAAATCGAGCATGTCTTCTTCCATCGCCTCCTTGGGGGGAAGCTTCTCGACCCAGTCCGGTGCTACATAAACGTGGCAGGTCGAGCAGGCGCATGCTCCGCCGCAGTCGGCCTCGATTCCGGGGATGGCGTTGTCGCGCGCGCCTTCCATCACGGTCAGCCCGTTCGCCACCTCGACCACATGTTCCGTGCCGTTGTGCTCGATATAGGTAATCTTTGCCATCTGACCCGTCTCCTTGTCTGCCGGAACCGGAAATATGCGAATACGGCCCGGTTTTCCAGCCCTCGTTTCAGACTTGCACAACGGTGTGATTGTTCTATGTTTGTTCTCATGCGGCGAAACGCTCTGACCCCTCCTGCGGCGCCCCGCGCGCAGTGGCCGCGCCCGCCGGCGGCGCTTCCTCATGGGCGCCTGGACGAACCGCCCGCCGGCGCGCGGGTGACGGTGGCGGGGCTGGTGCTGGTACGCCAGCGGCCGGGCACCGCCAACGGGGTGGTGTTTCTGACGCTGGAAGACGAAACCGGAGTCGCCAACGTTATCGTCTGGCGCAAACTCTATGAACGCTGCCGGCGGGAGGTGATCGGGGGGCGGCTGCTGCGTGTCACCGGACGGTTGCAACGCGAAAGCGGCGTGGCGCATGTGATCGCCGAACAGGTGGAGGATCTGTCGGCCCTGCTTGACGAACTGTCCCGGCCATCGACCGGATGACCCCGGCCGCGCCAAGGGAAAGGGGCGCCCCGCGAGGCGCCCCGAACAAGCACTGCGGCTGTCGGCTCATTCAATTCCGATCGCGACGAAGCGCGGTTCGCCATTACGGCGAACGAGCAGCAGAATGGACTTGCGGCCGGCATCCCTGGCATCGGCAATGCGCGCCTTGAAATCTTCGACCGTGGTGACCTGCTGCTGCCCCGCCTCGGCAATCACGTCACCGGCGCGCAGGCCCTTGTCATAGGCTTCGCTGGTCGGGTCCACGTCGGCCACGACCAGGCCGGCCGCGCTGCTGTCCAGCCCCAGATTGCCCCGCAATTCATCGGTCATTTCGCTGAGCGTCATGCCCAGAACGTCCATTTTGGCCGGGGCCTGCGGCGCCGTCTTTTCTGCCGGGCTGGCGTTGGCTTCGGCATCTTCGCGCCGTCCCAGTTTCACCAGAAGCGTCCTGGTCCCGCCGTCGCGGAACACGACCACGCGCACCGTCTTGCCGACTTCGGCATCGGCGACGATGCGCACCAGTTCGCGCGTGTCGGTCACATCGGTCCCGTCAAAGGACAGGATCACGTCGCCCGACTTGATGCCGGCCTCCCTGGACGGGCCGTCGAGAACGTCGGTGACCAGCGCCCCTCTGGCGCTGTCCAGCCCCATCGCCTCGGCCACGTCGGGCGTCACGTCCTGGATGCGCACACCCAGCCAGCCGCGGCGGGTCTCGCCATACTGACGAAGCTGGTCCACCACGCGGCTGACCACATTCGAAGCCATCGAGAAACCGATGCCGATCGAGCCACCGGTGGGCGACAGGATAGCGGTGTTCACGCCGATCACCTGGCCATCCATGTTGAACAGCGGCCCGCCCGAGTTGCCGCGGTTGATCGCGGCGTCGGTCTGGATGAAATCATCGTATGTCCCGGACAGTTCGCGGTTGCGCGCCGAAACGATCCCGGCGGACACCGAAAACCCCTGCCCCAGCGGGTTGCCCACCGCCAGCACCCAGTCGCCGACGCGCATCAGATCGCTGTCTCCTAACGAAACGAAGGGAAGCGGCGCATCGCTTTCGACCTTCAGCAGGGCGATATCGGTCTTCTTGTCCGTTCCGACGACCTTGGCGGGCAGCGTATCGCCGGAAAAGAACTCGATCCGGATTTCGTCGGCAGCGTCGATCACATGGTTGTTGGTCACGATATACCCGTCCTCGGAAATCACGAAACCGGACCCCAGCGCCTGGCTGCGCTGCGGCTTGTGCGGCGTGTCGCCCTGCTGGTCCCGGAAGTTCTTGAACAGGTCTTCGAACGGCGATCCCTTGGGGACCAGCGGGCCGCCATCGGCGGGGGCCGACACCACCGTGGTGGTGGTGATGTCCACCACCGCCGGGCTGACCTTTTCAACCAGGTCGGCAAAACCTGACGGTGCCGAGCCCGCACTGGACGCCAGCGTCTGCGCCATCAGAAATGCGGCCGAGGCAACAATTACGGCAATCCACCTGAACAGATTGTCCGAACGTACGGCCGTAGCCGTGGATCGAGATTTCATGTTTTCCTCCATGATGATAACCGGCGCCAAATCGTCGGCGATGCGGTTGCCGGGGCAGTGCCCCGGTATTCGTTCGCCTAATAGTTAGGTCGTTGCATCAAGACGTAAACCTTGGACGCCGGGTTATCAACTTGATGTGAACGAACCGCCGGCAACGGCAACGGGCCGCGCCCCCCGTCGCGCCCCTCGTCGCGCCTCTCGCCGCAGCTCTTGTCGCGCGGCCCGGCGGCCCGTTGGCCCGGTCAGGACACCGAACGCGACAACCACACCACGAAGACCCCCGCGGCCAAGGCTGCCAGCCCGATCAGGCGGCGGTTTTCCGGGGACATCGCGGCGAGAAGGCGCAATGCCTCTTCCAGACGGCCGGGGGCCAGCGCGAAGGCCAGCCCCTCGATGCACAGAACCAGGCCGACTCCCAGAAGCAGCGTGCTCATTTTTTCGGATCGGCAGACTTCAGGTAATCGAAGAATTCGCTGTCGGGCGAAATCACAAGGGTGGAATTCCCCGCCTGCAGCGATTTCTCGTAGGCCGACAAGGAGCGGTAGAAGGCAAAGAACTCGGGGTCGCGCCCGAACGCCTTTGCAAAGACCGCGTTGCGTCTGGCATCGGCTTCGCCGCGGATGATATCGGCCTTTTTCTGCGCCGCCGACACCGTTTCCACAACCGTCCTGTCGGCCTGCGCGCGCACCCTTTGTGCCGCCTCGTTGCCGCGGGCGATCTCGTCGGCGGCTTCGCGTTCACGCTCGGCGCGCATGCGCTCGAAGGTGGCGGCAAGGTTCTGCTGCGGCAGGTCGGCGCGCTTGATGCGCACATCGACGATCACGACCCCGAGGTCCGATGCCCGGGCCCGGGCCTGATCGCGGATGCGGTTCATCAGCAGTACACGGTCGGCGGAAAGCACCGCCCCGGAATCCACGCCGCCCAGAACCTGGCGCACTTCGGCATTGAGAATGCGCTCAAGCCGCGGTCTGGCCTTGGCCACGCCGCCCACGCCGACGGCGCGGCGGAAGCGGACCGGATCGACGATGCGCCAGCGCGCAAAGGCATCGACCACAAGGCGGCGGTCGTCGGCTGGCGTCACTTCCAGCGGCTGGGTGTCCAGCGGCAGGATGCGGTCATCATACTTGACCACTTCCTGGATCAGCGGGATCTTGAACCCGAGGCCCGGATCTTCCTTGACATCGACAACCTCGCCGAACTGGAGCACCAGCGCCTTTTCGCGCTCGTCCACGATGTAGATCGACGACATCAGCACGGCCACCACGATCGCCGCCACGGGAAGAAGTATTGCTGTCTTGCGCATGTCAGTTCCCCTGCCCGCTGCCCGATGCCGGTTTCGGCGCCGCCTTGAATTCGTTCAATGGCAGATAGGGAACCACCCCCTGCCCCTTGCCGGTCACGGACGGGTCGATCATCACCTTGTTCACCTTGCCCAGAACGCGTTCCATCGTTTCCAGGTACAGGCGCTTGCGCGTCACCTCGGGCGCCTTGGCATATTCTTCGTAGACCGAAAGGAAGCGCGCCGCCTCGCCCTCGGCCTGGTTGACCACCTGCGCGCGATAGCCCTCGGCCTGCTGCAGCGTCTGCGCCGCCTTGCCGCGGGCCTCGGCCAGCACCGTGTTGGCATAGGCATCGGCCTTTTTCTGCAGCGTGTCGCGCTTCTGTTCGGCGGCCTGCACCTGGCGGAAGGCATCGATGACCTCGCGGGGGGGGTCGGCCTTGTCGAAGTTGACCCGCACGATG
>JALSRF010000478.1 GCA_026984895.1 Paracoccaceae bacterium | reverse complement strand
CCGTGCCCCTGCGGTGCTTCCTTGCGGATCGTGCGCCAGGTTCACAGCCGCTCCTGGCTGTAGCGGCGCAATTCGGCCCGCGCTACCTGACGGCGGTGCACCGCGTCCGGTCCGTCGGCCAGGCGCAGCGTGCGCAGCGCCGTCCACTGGCGCGCCAGCGGCGTGTCCTGGCTGATCCCGGCGCCGCCGAACATCTGCACCGCCTGATCGGTCACCTCCAGCGCCATGCGCGGCGCTTCGACCTTGATCATGCTGATCCAGGGCGCGGCGGCGCGCGCGTCGCCCCGGTCCATCATCCAGGCCGCCTTCAGGCACAGCAGCCGCGCCTGTTCGATGTCCATGCGCGCGCGCGCGACGATGTCGTGGTTTTCGCCAAGCTGCGCCAGCGGCTTGCCGAAGGCCTCGCGCGAGAGCGACCGGCGGCAGAGCAGTTCCAGCGCCTTTTCGGCCATGCCGATGGCGCGCATGCAGTGGTGGATGCGCCCGGGCCCGAGCCGCCCCTGCGCGATCTCGAAGCCGCGTCCTTCGCCCAGCAGCATGTTTTGCGCCGGCACCCGCACGTCGGCAAGGCGCAGGTGCATGTGGCCGTGCGGGGCGTCGTCGTGGCCGTAGACGCGCATCGCGCGCAGCTTTTCGATCCCCGGCGTATCGGCGGGCACCACGATCATCGAATGGCGCTGGTGGCGGGGCGTGTCGTCGTCGCCCGTCTTCACCATCACGATATAGACCGCGCAGCGCGGGTCGCCCGCCCCGGTGGCCCACCATTTTTCGCCGTTCAGCACATAGTCGTCGCCGTCGCGCACGCAGGACATGGCGATGTTGGTGGCATCCGACGAGGCCACGTCGGGTTCGGTCATCAGGTAGGCCGAGCGGATTTCGCCCGCCAGCAGCGGCTTCAGCCAGCGCTCTTTCATCGCTTTCGAGCCGTAGCGCGCAAACACTTCCATGTTGCCGGTATCGGGGGCGTTGCAGTTGAACACCTCGGGCGCCAGGTGGGATTTTCCCATTTCCTCGGCCAGATAGGCGTATTCCACCGTGCTCAGCCCCGGCCCGTCGCCATCCTCGCCGGTCAGGAAGAAGTTCCACAGCCCGCGTTCGCGCGCCCGCGCCTTGAGGGTTTCGAGGATTTCCGTCTGGCGCGCGGTGAAGCTCCAGCGGTCGCCGATGTCGACCTCGGCCAGGAATTCTTCGTCGAGCGGCGCGATCTCGTCGCGGATCATGTCGGTGACGGCTCGGTGAATCGGGACGAGCCGATCACTCATTCCCAGGGCCATGCGGGTCATGGTTGCCTCCTCCTTCGCTTGTCGGGCCACGAAACGCCGGGCGCGGCGCGGTGTCAATCGGCCATTGCGCCGGGGCGGAGATTTTCGCAAGCTTGGCCCATGATCGAGGGGCTGGGCATCACTGAAGCGGCGCTGGCGGACTGGCTGGAAAGCCATGTGCCGGGGTTTTCCGGGCTGCGGAGCGTCGAAAAGTTCTCCACCGGCCAGTCCAACCCGACCTATCGGCTGCGCGCGGCCAGCGGCGACCATGTGCTGCGCGCCAAGCCGCCGGGCAGGCTGCTGAAATCGGCGCATATGGTCGAGCGCGAATACCGGGTGATGCGGGCGCTGGCCGCCAGCGAGGTGCCGGTGCCGCAGGTGCTGGCGCTGGCCGAGGACGACGCTTCGCCGATCGGGCGGGCGTTTTTCGTGATGGCCCATGTGCGGGGCCGGATTTTCTGGGATCCGGCGCTGCCCGGCCTGGCGTCGGACGAACGCGGTGCGCTCTACGATGCGATGAACGAAACGCTGGCGGCGCTGCATTCGGTGGATGTGGCGGCGGCGGGGCTTTCGGATTTCGGCCGGCCCGGAAATTATTTCGCCCGCCAGGTCGAGCGCTGGAGCACGCAGTACCTGGCGGCGGCGCGCGCGCCGCGCGACGACCTTCTGGCGGTGATGCGCTGGCTGGCCGAGAACATGCCGCACGACGACGGGCAGGCGGCCCTGGTGCATGGCGATTTCCGGCTGGACAACATGATCTTCCATCCCGAGCGCGCGCAGGTGGTGGCGCTGCTCGACTGGGAGCTTTCGACGCTGGGCCATCCGCTGGCCGACCTGGCCTATCAATGCGCCCAGTGGCGGATGTCGCATTCCGGCCCCCTGCGCGGGCTGGGCGGACTGGACCGCGCCGCGCTGGGCCTGCCGACGGAAGAGGACTATGTGGCCGCCTATTGCGCGCGCCGCGGGCTGGAGCGGATCGACAACTGGCGGTTTTATCTGGTGTTTTCGCTGTTCCGCTTTGCCGCGATTCTCGAAGGCGTGGTGCGCCGGGCCGCGGACGGGAATGCATCGAACCCGGAAACCGCGCGCGCCTATGGGCGGGCGATCCCGGAACTGGCCGAAATGGCGGCGGATCTGGCGGGCGGCGGGTAGGGCCGCGGGCGCGCCCCGCCTTGCGGGGCGCGGTGCCTCCGGCGGGGATATTTCCGGACAGAAGAACGGGGGCGTTCGGGGACGGTCGGGCGGCTCAGCCCAGCAGGATGCCGGCGACCACCATCATCAGCCCGATGGCGCTGACGCCGAGCGCGGCCATGTTCAGCACCACCAGCTGTTGCAGGCGTTCTTGCATCTGTTCCGCCGCCAGCCGGCGCGCGCGCGCGCGCAGCGCGCTGACGATGCAGTAGAGCAGGCCGATCACCCCGAGCAGGGCCACCCCGGCCCCGGGCCATATCATCCAGTCCATGGCGGTTCTCCTTCGGCTGGCAGCGCCCGGCCCGGCCCGGAGCGCCGCGATCGTCGGCATCGGGGCGAAGCGCTCCACCGCCCTGCTTTCCCTGTCCGGGAAGTTCGAGGCCGGTTTCCGCTCCTGCGCGACATGCCTTAGCCCAGCACCACGGCGCGGGCAAGCACGGCGCGCTTGCCTTGGCTTTGTGGCAGGGGTAGGGAACGCAGCGATACTGGCCGACAAGCAGGAGCGAGAGCGAAAGATGAACGAAACCAGCGCCGACACGTCCTACCGCGTTACCGCCGATGAACTGCGCCAGTTCATCGAGCGCTACGAACGCCTTGAGGCCGAAAAGAAGGACATTGCCGACCAGCAGAAAGAGGTGATGGCCGAGGCCAAGGGCCGCGGCTACGACACGCGGGTGATGCGCAAGCTCGTGGCCATGCGCAAGCGCGACCGCGAGGACCTGGCCGAGGAAGAGGCCGTGCTGGAAATGTATCGGCAGGCGCTGGGCATGTAGGCTCAGACCGCCACGAGGTCGATGCCGGGCATGGCGGCGATGCGTTCGAGGTCCGCTTCGTAGATGCGGCTGAGGCGCTCCACCGTTTCGGCGCACCAGCCGGGCGCATCCAGTTCTTCCTCCAGCGCTTCGTGAATCGCGTATTTGTCCAGGAAGGCGGCCAGGATGCGGCGTCGGTGCAATTCGCTGCGCGGCGGGTTCCTGTCCATGTAGTGCCGCGCGCGCCGCAGTCCTTCCTCCTTCATGATTTCCGCCAGAAGGTCGAGACCGCCCGTGGGGCGCGTCTGCGCTTCGTGGCCGGAAACGGCGCGGATCACGTCGGGCCAGATCAGCGGCGTGTCCTCGTTGCACCAGATGGTCAGCCGGGCCTGCGGGGTGGCGGATCGGATCGCCTCGACCACCTCGGACCAGAGGATTTTCGCCGGATCGGCGCCGTCCATGAAGGCGGCAAGATCGCGCTGTCGCTGATCGGGGTGGTTGAAGGCCGCCGGCACGAGGGTGGCCGGGTTCCTGATGGCAAGAAAGAATTCCACCTCGCAGCCGGCAAACACGTTGGCCAGCCAGGCCGGGCCGTGGGCGGCCCTTGCGTAAAGGCGGCCGTTCTCGAACATGCGCGCCAGCGGGCAGATGAAATCCTCGAAGCTCAGCACCATGCGCCGGGCACTGTCGTCGTCCACGATCGATTCGATCAGGATTTCGCGACTGTCGGCGCAGGCCGGCTTGTCCCGCAACTTCTGCGCCGCGCGCAGCAGCGTCTTGCGGTAGCGTCCCGGGCCGGGCACCGCAATGCCTTCGCGCGCAAGCAGGCCCTTGTTCTGCAACAGGGTTTTCAGCAACCGGCCGTTATCGGTGCAATGCGCCCCGAGATGTATCGCAACCTGCATGAACCCGTTTCCATCCCCCCGTGCACCCCCGTGTGCGCGCCCCCGTTTTCGCGCCCCCGTGTGTGCGCCCCCGTGTGTGCGCCCGTTTGCACTCCCGTGCGCGCGCCCGCTCGCGTGGCACCTGGCGTGGCACCTGGCTTTGCACCTACCGGTCTGGTCCCGGAGGGCCGCCCCGGCTGCGCGCCGGCCGAGTATAGGCGCAATTCTGGACAGGGAAACCACTTTTGGCTATGGCAGGGCAATGGCCGATAAAAACAGTCAGATTGCGCTGAACGCCCCGACGATGGCGCTGGAGCCGACGCTGGGCGCGGGGGGCTCATCGGGGGCGTGGCGCTGGTCGGCGGGCGCGCTGGCGATCGGCGCGCTGGTGGTGCTGCCGATCGCGGCGGTGCTCTGGATTGCGCTGATGCCCGGCGACAACATCTGGCCGCAACTGGTGGCCACAACCCTGCCGCGCTATCTGAAGAACACCGCGATCCTGGTGCTGGCCGTGGGGCTGGTGTCGGCGGTGGTGGGCACGCTGAGCGCCTGGATGGTCACCATGTACCGCTTTCCCGGCTCGCGTTTCCTGAGCTGGGCGCTGCTGCTGCCGCTGTCGATCCCGGCCTATGTGGGGGCCTATGCGCTGGTGGACTTTCTCGAATATGCCGGGCCGCTGCAGACGGGGCTGCGTTCGGTTTTCGGCTGGCACTCGGCGCGCGACTACTGGTTTTTCGAAGTGCGCTCGATGGGGGCGGCGGTGGTGGTGCTGTCGGCGGCACTCTATCCCTATGTCTTCCTGATGGTGCGCACGGCGCTGCGCGAGCAGTCGGGCGGCATCTACGAGGTGGCCCGGGCTCTTGGCGCGGGGCCGGTGGAACGGTTCTGGCGCATCGGGCTGCCGCTGGCGCGCCCGGCGATCGCCGCCGGAGCGGCCATTGCCATGATGGAGACGGTCTCGGATTTTGGCGCGGTGTCGTTCTTTTCGGTGCAGACCCTGACCACCGGCATCTTCAGCACCTGGCTGGAAGGCGGCAACCGGGCCGGGGCGGCACAGCTTGCCAGCGTGGTGCTGCTGGTGGTCTTCGTTCTGGTCGGGCTGGAAAAACGCAGCCGCGGCAAGTCGCGCTTCTATCAGCTTTCGCGCGAACATCGCCCGGTCATGGCGATGCCGCTTTCGCACTGGCGCGCGGGCCTGGCGCTGATGCTGTGTTTGCTGCCGTTTCTGGTGGGCTTCGTGCTGCCGGTGGCGGTGTTCCTGTCTCATGCCGTGAACAGCCGCTCGGGGTGGCTGGATGCCGGGCTGGTCCGGGCGCTGGCAAACACGCTTTTCGTCGGCGCCGCGGCGGCGGCGGCGACCGTTCTGGGGGCGCTGTTCATGGTCTATGGCGTGCGCATGAGCGGCCGGCGCCTGCCGGGGCTGGTTCTGCCGCTGACCACGGT
The DNA here is from genome assembly GCA_026984895.1 of Paracoccaceae bacterium. Taxonomy (GTDB): domain Bacteria; phylum Pseudomonadota; class Alphaproteobacteria; order Rhodobacterales; family Rhodobacteraceae; genus JAJRUE01. Next base: position 1,536 of record JALSRF010000478.1, on the reverse strand, counting down.
GGGATACGCCGCGCCCGGCGCGGTGCTGGCCGTCGGCATCCTGTTTCCGCTGTCGGCCCTGGACCATGCCATCGCGGACCTGGTCGAAACGCTCACCGGGCGCGATGTCGGGCTGCTGCTGACCGGCTCGGCCTTTGCCGTCATCTTTGCCTATTTCGTTCGCTTCTTCGCGATCGCCCAGGGGGCGGTGGATTCGGCCTTCGGGCGCGTTTCTCCTTCGCTTGAAATGGCGGCGCGCTCGCTTGGGCAGACACCGCGCGGGGTGTTGCGGCGGGTATTCGTTCCGCTGATCCGCGGCTCGGTTGGCACGGCGCTGCTGCTGGTCTTCGTGGACAGCGTGAAAGAGCTGCCGGCAACGCTGCTGCTGCGCCCGTTCAACTTCGATACCCTGGCGACGCGGGTCTATGAAAAGGCGTCGCTTGAGCAGATCGGCGAAGCCTCGCCGGCGGCGCTGCTGGTGATTGCGGTCGGGCTGGTGGCGGTCCTGCTGCTGCGTCGGGGCGACCGGACATAGACCGCCGGCCGGCCCGCGTCCGTTCGGGCGGCGGGGCGCGGGGCGTGGGGCGTGGGGCGCTTGCGCGCGGTGACGCAAAATCGTAAAGACGCGCGCGTGCCCCTATAGCTCAGCTGGTAGAGCAACTGATTTGTAATCAGTAGGTCCGCGGTTCGAGTCCGTGTGGGGGCACCAGAAAACTTTCAAGAATTCGACAAAAGGCGCAGGCCGCCGGGGGGCGCTGTCGTGCCGGCAGCAGGCCGAGCTCATGCGCCTCCACTACGGAGAATTTCCGCTGGAGTGTCGCCGCTGAACCGGGATGTGCCTTCACCCGCGGGCGCAACCGGGCGCGCTCGTCGCGTGCGCGCAAACCCGTGTGCCAGACACCGGCGCCCGCCGGCCGGCGTGGCGGCTGCGGCCGTTTCGGATGCGGCCACATTCGCTCTCTGGGGATGATCGGGAACCGCGTGGCCGGCGCGCCGGGAACGCCTTTGTGCTCATGGCATATGTGCTGTGCATATGTGCGGTCTTGCGCTTGTGCCGATCCCGCCGGGGCTCTGCTTTCGGTATTTGCGCGCGCAAAAAACGGTTGGTGATCTGTCTGTGCCGGCGTAATGCTTCTTGCGTTCGGTTCCCGGCCTGTTCAGGCCGCCGGTTTTTCGGTCAGGCTCAGACAGGCCGCGCGGCAGGAAACTCGGGGCGGGCTGGTGCGGGCCTCAAACGGCATGCGCAATCCCGGTGCGGGAAATGCGGAGTTTGGTAACAAGTTGATGACGGCAGACAGGAAACCTCGACGCATTGCCGCCATGATGCTGTTTGCCCTTGCGGCGGCTGTCGGTTCCGGGCTGTTCCTGTTTCGGTTCCCGCAGTCCCCGGTTGTCGAAAGCCTGCCCGCTTCCCCCTTCGCCGCCGCCTGGCTGATCCGAACCCCGGATACCGATCGCGTGAGCGTGCATCTGGTCGTGCGCCCCGGCGAAAGGGATCAGACCGGCCCGCCGGTGCTGATGCATTACGTCGAGCACCTGGCCTGGCTGAACGCCACT
>JALSRF010000477.1 GCA_026984895.1 Paracoccaceae bacterium | reverse complement strand
CGCGCGCCGGAAATGCTGCCTGTCGCCGACAACAGCGTGCGGGTTGCCGGCCCGCCGGGCTATTGCGTGGATCCGTCCTCCAGCAAGGAAGAGGACGGGCGGGCCTTCGTGCTGCTGGCCAGCTGCGCGTCCATTGCCAACAACCGACGCGCCACGGCCCCCCAGATACCCGCGCTCCTTACCGCGTCGGTTTCGGTGGATCAGAGCACCATCATCGACCGGTTCATGGAACATCTTCCCGACTTCCTGGCAACAAACAAGGGACGCGCCGTCATGGCGCGGGACGCACGGGCAAGCTCGGTCGAGGTGCTGGAAACGACGCCGGCAGACGGCGCCCTGATCGTGCGTCTGCGCGACAGCAGCCCGAACGCGACACCCGGGCTGAACCCGGAATACTGGCGCGCCTTCTTCAGCCTGAACGGGCGCATCGTGACCCTGAGCGTTTTCGAGTTCGCCAACCGGCCCCTGGGCGAGACACAGGCGCGAAGAACCTTGCAAGCTTTTGTTGACCGCGTCCGGCGTGAGAGCGAAAATGGCGTCGCGCTCTGATCTTCGCGGCGCGTCAACTTTTTTGCGGTAAAGGCGGATCAACCGCCAACCAACGGGCAGAGGGTGCATGGGCGAAAGACTGGGCAAGCTGACGGACCGGATCGTGCATCGGCGCGCGCTCACCCGGTGGTCCCGTGCCGCAGCGCGCGCACCCGACATGCACCTGGGCGAACTGCGCAAGCTGCGCACCCGCGCCCGCGCGCTGCGCCGACGCCTGGACAAGGTGCTGCACATCGCCGACGGGCGGCTGACCCTGCCGCTGATCGGCGCCAACGCCATCGAGAAACCGCTGCATTCGGACTGGGCCTGGCGGCCCGAGCTGTGGAGCGGCCCGATCAGCCCCTCGGGGCTGGCCGCAGTCCGCAGCAAGGCCAGGCTGGGCGACGAACTGGCGGTGTTTCACGATTGCGAACATTCCGAACTGACCGTGCGCCAGATACGCAACCGGCGCGAGGAAGACCTGGCGCCCTTCGGCCTGCGCATGGATGTGTTCAACTTCGACGGCAGTTTCCTGTCGCTTGTGCTGGACCTGCCCCCGGCAATGATCGACGGGCTGAATCGCTCCCACCTGGTGCGGCTGGGCGCGACCATCGAACTGGAGCAGCCGCTGGAGATATTCGCCCGGCTGAACATCCGCAACGGTCCGAATACCGACCAGCTGGTGCGCGAACTGCAGACCGGTGCCGGCAGCGTGGCGGTGGATTTCGACCTCGCCTGTTCGAACATCAATGAAAAGCGGCTGGAACGCGCCTGGCTGGACCTCATCTTCGAAGGCCCCCGGCTGAACCAGATCACGCTGCGCGACATCACCTTTTCCCGCCGCCCGCGGGCCGAACTTTGAGGGGCCGGATCATGGCGGAGCTGGACGTATGCAAGACGCGCTTTCTGGCCGGCACATGGGAAGGCATCGTTCGCGATCGCGCCGGGCGGGACGCGCGCCCGGACATCGTTGTTTCGCATCTCGACGCCACCATCGAAAGCGAACTTTCCGACACTGGCCAGCCCGGAGAATGGGTCCTGCGCTTTGCCGTTCCCGGCGAAAGCCTGGCCGACGGCGTTCAGGTGTTTCTGATCACCGATCGGGCCAGCGGAGAAAAGCTGGACGCCTTCACGCTGCTGGCCGGCGAGCCGCTTGAAGACGACATCCGTGCCGAGGTCGAACTTCTGCGTGCCGAACTGGATATGCTCAAGCGGGCGTTTCGCCGCCATTGTCTGGAAGGCCGGTAACGCGCCCGCGGTGACGTCGCGTCCGGGATGACACGGCCGCGGGACTCTGCCAGACTGCGCGCAGGAGGGGTGCAGATGACCGATTATCCCATGCTGCTCGCACCGCTGGATCTGGGGTTCACCACGCTGAAGAACCGCGTGCTCATGGGCTCCATGCATACCGGGCTTGAGGAAACCGGCGACTGGAACCGCGTTGCCGAATTCTACGCGACGCGCGCGCGCGGCGGTGTCGGCCTGATGGTCACCGGCGGCATGGCGCCCAACCACGAGGGCGGCGTGGCTCCCGGCGCCGCCGGGCTGTTCGACGAACAGGACATCGCCAACCATCGCACCGTCACCGGGCGCGTGCATGAAAACGGCGGCAAGATCGCCATGCAGATCCTGCACGCCGGTCGCTATGCCTACAGCCCGCAATGCGTGGCCCCCTCCCCCATCAAGTCGCCCATATCGCCTTTCGTGCCCAGGGAACTGGACGAAGCGGGCATCGAAAAGCAGATTGCCGATATCGCCACCGCGGCCGAACGCGCCCGCGCGGCCGGCTATGACGGGGTCGAGGTGATGGGCTCGGAAGGCTATTTCCTCAACCAGTTTCTCGTCACCCACACCAACAGGCGCAGCGACCGCTGGGGCGGTTCCTACGAAAACCGCATGCGCCTGCCCGTCGAGGTCGTGCGCCGGGTGCGCGCCGCGGTCGGCAAGGACTTCATCGTCATCTACCGGCTGTCAATGATGGACCTGGTTCCCGACGGTTCGACCTGGGCCGAGGTGGTGCAGCTTGCCCGCGCAATCGAGGAGGCGGGCGCAACCCTCATCAACACCGGCATCGGCTGGCACGAGGCCCGTATCCCCACCATTGCCACCTCGGTCCCGCGGGCCGCCTTCGCCTGGGTCACGAAAAAGCTGATGGGAGAGGTCTCGATTCCGATCATCGCCTCGAACCGGATAAACACGCCCGATGTGGCCGAAGGCGTGCTGCGCGAGGGCTGCGCCGACATGGTGTCGATGGCGCGCCCCTTCCTGGCCGACCCGGATTTCGTGACCAAGGCGGCCAGCGGCCGGGCCGAGGAAATCGCGCCGTGCATCGCCTGCAACCAGGCCTGCCTTGATCATACCTTCAGCGGCAAGATCAGCACCTGTCTCGTCAATCCCCGCGCCTGCTACGAGACCGAGCTTGTGCTTGTTCCCGCCGATCGGCCGAAATCCGTGGCGGTGGTGGGGGCCGGCCCTGCCGGGCTTGCCACCGCGCTTGCCGCCGACGAACGCGGCCACAGGGTCACGCTGTTCGAAAAGGCCGACAGGATCGGCGGCCAACTGAACATGGCCAGCGTCATCCCGGGAAAGGAAGAGTTTGCCGGGCTGGTCAGCTGGTTTGCCACCATGGTCGCGCGCTCGGGCATCGAGCTTCGCCTTGGCGTCGCGGCCTCGGCGGACGACCTTTCGTCATTCGACGAGGTCGTCATCGCAACCGGGGTGCGCCCGCGCGATCCCGGCATCCCCGGGCAGGACCGGCCCAATGTGCTGACCTATGTCGATGTGCTGCGCGACGGCGCCCCGGTGGGCAGGACCGTGGCCATTGTCGGCGCCGGTGGCATCGGCTTCGACGTTGCCGAATACCTGGCCGAAGCGGGGGAAAGCCCCACCGAGGATCTGCAGGCCTGGCTGGACACGTGGGGCCTGGCCGACCCGCAGGAGGCCCGCGCCGGCCTGTCGCCGCAGGGGCCGCACCCGGCGCCGCCGAAACGCCACATCACGCTGCTGCAGCGCAAGGCCGAAAAACCGGGCCGTCGGTTGGGAAAGACCACCGGCTGGATTCACCGCGCGGTGCTGGCGATGAAGAAGGTCAGGATGATCGGCGGCGTCCGCTACGACGCCATCGAGGCCGATGGTCTGGTGCTGAGCGATTCGCGAACCGGCGCCCCCCTGGACAGGATTGTGGCAGAAAATGTCATTCTTTGCGCGGGGCAGGAAAGTGAGCGGAGCCTTGCCGACGAACTGCTCTCCAAAAGTATAAGCCCCCATGTCGTCGGCGGGGCCAAACTGGCAAGCGAACTGGATGCAAAGCGTGCGATCCATGACGGGCTGCTCCTGGCGGTGTCCCTGTAACATGCTGAAAACACACGATAAACAATCATGGCGTTAATAAATGTGGCACGAATTCCACCCAACTGACGCCAAACTGTGGACGGTTCCCCATAAATCCCAAGTATTGTCTGCGCCGCACCGCAATCTCGCCTGAATTGGCCGCGATACCTTTGCCTCGAGGGGCCAAGACCAAGGTAACGCGCAATGGACCGACTGACTGAAATGGAAGCCTTTGCCACGGTTGTGGACCAAGGCGGTTTCACGGATGCGGCCAAGAAGATGGGGATATCAAAGTCTGCCGTCTCCAAGCATGTATCCTCGTTGGAGGCGAGGTTGGGTGCAAGGCTGCTGAACCGGACGACACGCCGCGTGTCGCCCACCGAAATTGGACTGGCATATTACGATCGTGCCCGCCGCGTCCTGAACGACGCCGGCGAAGCCGATGCGCTGGTAACCTCGATGCAATCTGCTCCATCGGGTCTGCTTCGCATCTCTGTCGCCACCGATTTCGGCGTCAATCACCTGTCGCCGGTGCTTGGGGATTTCCTGCAGGAATTTCCCGATATCACCGTCAACATGGTGCTCAACAACCGCTATGTCGAACTGATCTCGGAAGGGTTCGACATGGCCATCCGTATCGGTGAGCTTGAAGACAGCACGCTGCGTGCCCGCAAGCTGACCGAGACCACCAGGCGGATGATCGCCTCGCCGGCCTATTTCGAAAAATACGGCCGACCGAAGAAGATCGACGACCTGAACGAGCACAAGTTGCTCCACTATTCCAACCAGGCCAACAATGCGGTGTGGAAGCTGACCGCCCCCTCGGGAGAAAAGCGCCAGATCCGCACCAGCGGATGGTTGACGGTCAATGACGGTCAATCGCTGCTGAATGCTGCCATTTCCGGCCTTGGAATAGCCTATCTGCCCTCGTTCCTTTATGCAGAAGCCATGCAGGATGGGTTGGTCGAAGAAGCCATTCCCGATCTGCCCGTCGAGACGCAAGGAATCTATGCGGTTTACCCTCCGGGCCGATTCACGCAGCCGAAAGTGCGTGCGTTCATTGATTTCCTTGTTCACGCGTTTGCGGGAAAGGGGCCAGACAACTGGTAAGAGTGATCAAGGCGTAAAGAGTATCGTCGATCAACGGGTCGAGGTGACAATCGCCTCGACCCGTCTGTTTCTGCGGCGGCCCTCCGGCGTCAGGTTCGAATCCCTCGGCACCAGGTAGCCCACCCCGGCGGCCTCAAGCTGGTCAGGCGATACCCCGTAGTCGTCGATCAGCGCGCGCATCACCGAAACCGCGCGCTTTCTGGAAATCGACAGGTTGGCCTGAAGCGATCCCTGCGCATCGGTATGGCCGACCAGGGCAACCTTCATGCCGGGGTTGGCGGCCAGCCAGTCCGCCAGTTCGCCAAGCGATGCATAATGCCGGCTTCCAAGCTCCGCCGACCCTGAAGGAAAGCTCAAGTCTTCCAGCGCGGCATGGCCCTGTTCGAGCAACCTTTCGCCGATCGGCATGCGCGCGTCGGGGACATCGGCCAGCGCCGGATCGGGCGAGCGGGTAGAAGCCACCACCTCGGGCACCGGGTCGTCGGCAGGGGAAACCCGCGTCAGCTGGATATAGGCCGCCTGCCCCCCCCGGCTGACCACCAGCGAGACGAACTCGGGCTTCGGCCCCAGTTTCTGCGCCGACAGGTAGCGATAGTCGCCCAGATCGACGTGCATTTCCGGTTCCGGCAGCAGGTCAAGCTGATAGCGGAAATCGAACCCTCCGCACCCCGCGGCATCGCATTCCAGCACCACCTGGAAACCGTCATCGATCAGCTGCTGGCGCAGCATCCGCATGATCTGCAACGATGTGGCCGAGGTGGTGGTGACCCGCCAGGCTTCCGAGCTCACCCGTCCTTCGGCCGGCACCGTCGGCACGCGCGTGCCATCGAACGGGCCCACCGGGATCTGGTAGCTGGCCATCGGTTCGCTGGTGTGCCCGGTGCGCACGGCCCCTGCCGGAAAGGCCATGGAAAAGGCCAGCGCCACACCGGGCAGGAGCGCGCCGACAACGGTTGAGGCTATGAAGTTTCTCGCGGTCATCTCGCCTGAGCGTGGTATTCGTCATTGGGGCGCATCCCCACCGCCGAGGCCACCCGGTTCGTCATGTTGAAAAATCCGGCAATGGCGGCAATGTCGAATATGTCGCGGTCGCTGAATCCCGCATCGCGCAGCGCCTGCCTGTCGGCCTCTTCCGTCTTCGCGCTGGAAATGGTGATCTTTTCGGCAAATTCAAGCATGGCACGCTGCCGCGGCTCCAGCGCGACCGCGCGCCAGTTCATCACCATGGCCTCGCCCAGCACCGGATCGCCCGACAGCGCGCGCACGGCGGCTCCGTGCGCAACCTGGCAGTACCAGCACCGGTTGATCGACGAGACCACGACCGCGATCATCTCGCGCTCCAGCCGGGACAGCCCGCTTTCGCCCAGCATCAGGTCGTTGTACATGGCGCTGAAGGCGTTCAGCTTGGCAATGTCGAAGGCATAGGCCTTCAGCACGTTCGGCACCAGGCCCAGCTTTTCCTGGCACAGTTCGAAATAGGCGCGCGTTTCCTCGGGCAAGGGGTCGGTCGCCGGAAGGTCCAGCGCCATGGGCTGTTCGGATGTTCTGGTCACGTCCTGCCTCGGTTCGAAGTTGTCATTGCCGCACCCGGTAATGGTATTTTCCCACAACCGTCATTCCCGCCTTCAAGTATAGCCCATTCGCCGCGACATTTGCATCCGTCACGATCAGCGACAGATGGCGCGCGCCGTTTTCTTGTGCCCAGTGCGCCGCCGCCCGCAGGATATTGAGACCGACCCCTTGCCGACGCTGTTCCGGCACCACTTCGATCGCGTGCAGCATGGCAATTTTCCGCTCAATCCCCACATAGGCCGTTCCCGCGGCCCGGTCGCGCGCGCGTGCCAGCACCGATGTCCGGGGCACCGCCGCGCGTTCCATCACCGCGACCCGCGCCGCCCCGATGCCGCCAGACGCCCATATGTCGCGCTGAATGGCAAGCGGCGGCCAGATAACGAAGGCCGACATCCGCGCAACCGGCTTTGCGCTCAGCAGCGACACCGGGCAGGCGTAAAGGCGAACCGGATCGCAAAGGCCGTAGCCGCGCGCCTGCAGCGCTTCGTCCAGCGCGTCTTCTCCCTGGCGAACCATGAACAACGGCACCTGCCCCAGCGCACGCATCGCCCTTTCCGCACGCGCGATGTCGGGCAGCGTGCCGTTCGGGA
>JALSRF010000476.1 GCA_026984895.1 Paracoccaceae bacterium | reverse complement strand
ATATCCCCGGGGTGAATTGGCCGCAGGCCAAGAGGGGCAGGCAGCCCCTTTTCCGGGCACGACTTCCGGGCACGACGGCCATATCCTGCCCCCGCGCGCCTTACCTGCCCAGCATCCAGATCCCCTTGGGCTCGGGCCAGAAGGCATTGAAGGCAAAGGCGAACATCACGTCGTGCAGGACGCTGTTTCCCGCCGCATCATAGACCCGGACCGCGCCCACATCCCGCCCGTCGGCAATCTTGCGGCTGTCCAGCGCCGAAGCCTGCCCCGCCGTCCAGACAATGCGCACCCCGGCCTCGTTCACCTCGCCCTCCTTGCGCAGGCGTTCCAGCGGCCAGGCACGGTTGCCCACACGCACCACACGGGCCAGCGCCGGGATGCCATGGGGCGGCATCTCCCCGTTGAACAGGAACGGCCGGCGCGAACTGTCATAGTTGGCATAGGGATTGGTGCCGTAGTTGCGCGACCAGTTCGGCTGGTCCATCACCAGGCCCTCGGGGTTGCGCGCCCGGAACGAGGCCCAGCTTTCCATCCAGCTGGTCACCTCGTCAAGCTCATCGCCAGTATGCGCCCCGACAATGCCCGTGCCGATGGCCTGCTGCCACCAGCTTTCGGTCTCGTGGTCATACATCACCATGTCCGAATTGCGCAACTTGCCCGAAACCCCGAAGCTCAGCACCTCGCCGTTCAGCCTGCGGTCGAAGACGATGCCCGAATTGCACAGCGGGCAGAAGGTCACCGCCACCGGCACCTCGCCGACCACATCGTTGACGATCTCGTGCCACATCAGGTAGCGCACCGGATAGGCGCGCGGTGTCTGCCCCGGCAGTTCCAGCGCGATCACCGGCTCCCTGTCGCCCAGCCGGTTTTCCTGCGCGACGGCAATCATCTTCGGATCGCTGATCGCGGGGATGCCGTCCCTGGGCGGGCCGCCGCCGCGAATTTCGCTCCAGTGCGCAACCGAGGTGATGGCGAAATCGGTTTTCGGCCATTCGTTCTTCCAGAAAGCCGGCGGCGGCGCCGGAGACTGGGCCGGAGACTGGGCCAGAGCGCTTCCGACAGCGCCCCAGAGCGCCAGCATCAGGCCCGCCAGCACATGTCTCGTGATATGTCGCATGAGTCGATCCTCCCGCCTGCCACGCTGACAGAGGAAACGCCCGGCGCCCAGCCCGCCTCACGCAGGGTTGAAAAAAAGCTACTCGAGCACCCGCACCGAGGTCATCACGTCCGGCTTTCCGACAACCTGGCCGTTGGCGCCTTCCCCGCGCTTGATGGCGTCAAGCACATCCAGCCCCTCGACCACCTGGCCGACAACCGTATACTGCCCGTTCAGATGGCTGGCCGGCGCGAACATGATGAAGAACTGGCTGTTGGCGCTGTCCGGCGACGACGCGCGCGCCATGCCGACGGTCCCGCGCGAAAACGGTATTTTCGAAGGCTCCAGCGGCAGATCCGGCATGAACGAGCCTCCGCGCCCGACATTGGCCGGATCGACGCGGTCGGCCTTGCCGTATTTCACATCGCCGGTCTGGGCCATGAACCCGTCGATCACCCGGTGAAACACCACGTTGTCATAGGCCCCGACCGAAGCAAGCTTCTTCAGCCGTTCGGTGTTCCTGGGGGCCACGTCCTCGAACAGTTGCACGATGATCCTGCCGTTGGCCTGTCCGGCGACGTTGATCTCCAGCCGGGCGCCGCTGCCCGCAAGCTTCGCGGGCGCCGCGGCGGGACGGGTCTGGGAATAGTAATAGCCCCCAAGCACCGCCAGCCCGAGCGCCATGAACAGCCCGAAGAACAGAGACTGCCTAGACATCGGCCGCCACCCGCACGCGGATCATCCTGTCCGGGTTCATCGGCGGCTCGCCCCGCTGGATCGCATCCACATGCTCCATGCCCGAAATCACCCGGCCGTAAACGGTGTATTGCCCGTTCAGGAAATGATTGTCCGCGAAATTGATGAAGAACTGGCTGTTGGCACTGTCCGGGTGTTGCGAACGCGCCGCGCCGATGGTGCCGCGGTCGTGCGGCAGGCTGGAAAACTCGGCCTTCAGATCGGGCATGTCCGAGCCGCCGGTGCCCGCCATGCGCAGGTTGAAGCCCTTTTCGGCATTGCCGTTGGCCACATCGCCGGTCTGGGCCATGAACCCGTCGATCACCCGGTGAAACACCACGTTGTCGTAAGCGCCCGCGCGCGCCAGTTCCTTCATGCGCGCCACATGCCCGGGCGCCACGTCCGGCAGCAGCTCGATGTTCACCGGGCCGTCCTTCAATTCGATGATGATTGTGTTTTCGGGGTCCTTGATCTCGGCCATCTGCCGCTCCTTCATGTCTGGTCGCGGCCAGACTAGGCGCAGCCGTGCCGAAGGAAAAGAGCCTTGTGCGCCAAACGCACCGGCGGGTGGAGTCTTGCCGATGCGCCCGGACGCGCCCCGGCCGCGCCCCCACCCTGGCCCCGGCCGCGCCCGTCCGCCCGCCGCCCCCGGCGGCAACAATGCACCCCGATCGGCCCGTTTCATTCACATCCGGACGCTGTTAGCGCAACCGTCATTGTCCGCGCGCCACGCGCCCGGTAATCCACCGGCCAGCAGCCGCATTCAGCCCTGTCCGAAGGAGAGTTCCGATGAGAGCCAGCCGCATTGTCCAGAAAATCCTTGCCAATTACGAAGGCGAAACCCCCGGGGTCAAGGCCAACCTGTGCCGGATGCTGATGCATGGCCGGCTTGGCGGCACCGGCAAGATGATCATCCTGCCGGTGGACCAGGGATTCGAACACGGGCCGGCGCGCTCCTTCGCGCCCAACCCGGCCGGGTATGACCCGCATTACCACTACCGGCTGGCGATCGACGCCGGGCTCAACGCCCTTGCCGCGCCGCTGGGGCTCCTGGAAGCGGGCGCCGACACCTTTGCCGGGCAGATTCCGACCATCCTCAAGGCCAACAGCGCCAATTCTCTGATGCCCAGCACGGCGCCGAAGGACCAGGCGATCACCGCCAGCGTCGATGACGCCCTGCGCCTGGGGGCCTCGGCAATCGGATTTACCATCTACCCCGGATCGTCGGCGGCAAACGCCATGTTCGAGGAAATCGCCGAGATGCGCCGCGAGGCCGCCGCCAGGGGGCTGGCCACGGTCATCTGGTCCTACCCGCGCGGCGAGGCGCTGGACAAGGCCGGCGAAACCGCGGTGGACATTGCCGCCTATGCCGCCCAGATCGCAGCGCTTCTGGGGGCGCATGTGATCAAGATCAAGCTTTCGAGCGATCACCTGTCGCTGAGCGAGGCGAAAAAGGTCTACGAAGGCGAAAAGATCGACATCGCCACCCAGGCGGCCCGGGTGAAAAACTGCATGGACGCGGCCCTCGCCGGGCGGCGGATCGTGGTGTTTTCGGGCGGCGCCAGGAAGGGCGCCGACAGCGTCTACGACGATGCGCGCGCGATTCGCGACGGCGGCGGCAACGGCTCGATCATCGGGCGCAACTCGTTCCAGCGCCCGCGCGACGAGGCGCTGGCGATGCTGGGCAAACTGGTCGATATCTACAAGGGCAGGGCCTGATCGGGGGCAGGGCCTGATCGGGGGCGGCACGGGCAGGGCCTGATCCGGGGGGAGCACCGGGGGAGCACCGGGGGAGCACCGCGCGGCGCCCGCCCGATCAGATCCGGGCGATCAGCGCCGCGGTATCCAGCCCGGACACCGCACCGGCAAGCTGGCCGCGCGCGCCCGCGACACGGGTGGCCACATACCCGTCTGCCACCGCGCCGGGCGCGCGGCGAATCAGCACCGACGCGCTCAGCAGCACCGCCAGCCGTTCGACGAACCAGCGTGCCTCGCTTTCGTCGGGCAGGCCCGGCCAGCGCGCCTGGTGGGCCCGAAGCGCGGCGTCATAGCGCCGATCGACGCCGCGCGCCGCCGCCAGTTCGCCCTGCAGGACCTCGCCGGCAAGCGGCTCTCGGGCAAGCGTGCGCAGCACGTCCAGGCAGATCACGTTTCCCGACCCTTCCCAGATCGAATTCAGCGGGCTTTCCCGGAACAGCATCGGCATCGGGGTGTCTTCCACAAAGCCCATGCCGCCCAGGGCCTCCATTGCCTCGTAGATCACCGGCACGCAGCGCTTGTTCGAATTGAACTTGGCCAGCGCCACGGCGATGCGCGCAAAGGCGCGCGCCGCCTCCTGCGGCCGGCGATCGGGCGCGCCCTCGCCCGGAGCCGCCGGGCCCAGCCGGCCGTCATAGGCCTGGGCCACCCGTAGCCCGAGCGCCAGCGCCGCTTCCCAGTCCAGCACCAGGTCGGCCAGCACCGCGCGCATCAACGGCTGGTCGATCAGCCTTTTCTGAAAGGCCACGCGCCCCTCGCACCAGTGTTTCGCCCGTGCCAGGGCCGCGCGCATCAGCCCGGCCGGCGCCATCGCGGTATCCAGCCGGGTGTGATGCACCATCTCGATGATCGTGCGAACCCCGCGCCCCTCCTCGCCAAGCTGCCAGGCCAGGGCATCCGCAAACTCGATCTCGGCCGAGGCATTGGAGCGGTTGCCCAGCTTGTCCTTCAGCCGCATCAGGCGGATGGCGTTGCGTTCGCCCTCGAGCCAGCGCGGCACGAAGAAACAGGTCAGCCCGCCGCCGTCCACCTGCGCCAGCGTCAGGAAACCGTCCGACATCGGCGCCGAACAGAACCACTTGTGGCCGGTCAGCCGGAAAGCCTCGCCATCGCGGCGCGCGCGGGTGGTGTTGGCGCGCAGGTCCGACCCGCCCTGTTTTTCGGTCATCGCCATGCCCACGCTTGCCCCCTTCTTGCGCTGGACCGGCGCCACCGAGGGATCGTATTCGCGCGAGGTGATCCGCGCCAGCCAGGGCTCTCCCGGCACGCCGGAGCGGCGCAGCACCGGATAGGCCGAATAGGTCATGCACAGCGGGCAGGCCACCCCCGGCTCGATCTGGTTGATCTGGTAGACCATGGCCGCGTGGGTGGCGTGGCCGCCGGGCGCCTCTTCCCAGGGAAGCGCCGCATATCCGGCCGAAAAACCCGCCGCCAGCAGGCGATGGTAGGCCGGATGGTAGCGCACCTCGTCAAGGCGCCTGCCGCCGGCATCGAACAGCACCAGTTCCGGCGAATGGCGGTTCGCCTCGCGCCCGGCCGCGCGCATCCCGGCGCTACCCAGAAGCGCGCCGAAATCGGCCAGGGCCGCGTCCTGCGCCCCGGCCTGGCGCGCGTGGGCGCGCAGCGCTTCGTCCTGCGCCCACAGATCGCCGTCGCCTGCCGGCAGGGGCTGGTTCGTCACTTCGTGGGTGCCCAGATCGCTGCTGGCCTTCAGTTCGTCGTTCATCGTCTTTCCTCCTGCTGCCCTGCTGCCGCGCGCGTTCGCGTCCGATCATTTCCGGCCCCATCCTAACCCGAAAAAGGCCCGTCTGCCGGCCGCAAGGCGACATGACGTTGCGACACCGCCCGGGGCCGGCCGAAATCGGCCCGGCCGGATCGCGCCCGCATTGCGCTGTTCACAAACCCGCGCGCCTGTGCCAATATCGGGGCCAATATCGGCCCGGACCGCACAACGATGCTCCATAACGGGACGAAACCGCAGGCAAGGAACGGCAGGCAGGGATGACAGGCAAGGGCAAGTCCCCGGCATACGGGCTGGCAATCTATTTCACGCTGATCTTTCTTCTGGGGGCCTATTTCGCCTTTGCCAGCGTTCAGGGCGACTACGGCCTGTTCCGGCGCATCCAGATCGAGGCCGAGCTCAAATCGCTTGCCGCAAAACGCGACCGGCTGGAACGCCAGGTGGCGCAGATGAAAAACAAGACCCACCGGCTGTCGGACGACTACCTTGATCTCGACCTTCTCGACGAGCAGGCACGCAGCGTGCTCGGGATGGCGCGCCCCGACGAAGTGGTGATTCGCTAGGCGCGGGACCCGTTGATCCGGCACGCGCAGCGTCATCGACGCGAAAAATGCATCCCGAGCCCGGGGATTGCGCCGCGGGCTGCGCCCGCGCCGCGGTGCCTCCGGCGGGGATATTTCCGGACAGAAGAAGAGGCAGGGGCCGTTGCGTTCGGCAGGCCCATGCACTTTTGGGTCGCATTTCCCGGCGTCTTCGGGTATTGGATAGTTTAACGTTAAACTACTCACGAGAACGCCAAGGAGCACCCCATGGCCGCCCGAAAAAGAACAGCCAGAACAAAAGCTTCCGGGGAAGAGCTGCTGAAATACTACCGGGAAATGCTCCTGATCCGCCGATTCGAGGAAAAGGCCGGGCAGCTTTACGGCATGGGGCTAATCGGCGGCTTCTGCCATCTTTACATCGGCCAGGAGGCGGTCGTGGTCGGGCTGGAAGCGGCGATGCAGAAGGGCGACAAGCGGATCACGAGCTATCGCGACCACGGCCACATGCTGGCCTGCGGCATGGACCCCAAGGGGGTGATGGCCGAACTGGCCGGGCGCATCGACGGATATTCCAGGGGCAAGGGCGGATCGATGCACATGTTTTCGAAGGAAAAGGAGTTTTACGGTGGCCACGGCATCGTCGGCGCCCAGGTGCCGCTGGGGGCGGGTCTGGCCTTTGCCGACCGCTACCGCGACAACGGCCGCGTCACCCTCACCTATTTCGGCGACGGCGCCGCCAACCAGGGCCAGGTCTACGAAACCTTCAACATGGCGGCGCTGTGGACGCTGCCGGTGGTTTTCGTGATCGAGAACAACCAGTATGCCATGGGCACGGCGCAGGCACGTTCGACCTCGACCCCGGACCTTTACACCCGGGGCGAGGCCTTCGGCATCAAGGGCGAAACCGTGGACGGCATGGACGTTCTGGCGGTCAGGGCGGCGGGCGAAAAGGCCACGAAACACTGCCGCGCCGGCAAGGGGCCCTATATTCTCGAGGTCAAGACTTACCGTTATCGCGGCCATTCGATGTCGGACCCGGCGAAATACCGCACCCGCGAAGAGGTGCAGAAGGTGCGCCAGGCCCATGACGCGATCGACCATGTGCGCGCCTTGCTGCTGGACGGCAAGCACGCAAGCGAAGAGGACCTGAAGGCGATCGACAAGGAGGTGAAGGCGGTGATCAACGCGGCCGCCGATTTCGCGCGCGAAAGTCCCGAGCCGGACGCCGCCGAACTGTGGAGCGACATTTACGCGGAGGCCCG
>JALSRF010000475.1 GCA_026984895.1 Paracoccaceae bacterium | reverse complement strand
ACCGCCGTGCCGCGCTTGGCGGTGAAACCGGCCCCCTTGACCGGCAGGTCCTTGATCAGCGTGACCGTATCGCCCCGGGCCAGAACCGCCCCGTTGGCGTCGCGGTGCACGATGTCCTCGCGCGTCACGCCGGCCTGCGCCCAGGCCAGCGTTTCGTCATCCAGATACAGCATGTCCATCAGGTCGCGCGCCCAGCCTTCCTCCTTCAGCCGGTCCAGCATCCGCCAGGCCAGAACCTGGACCGGGGCGTGTTCGCTCCACATGGAGCTGGCAAGGCATCGCCAGTGGGTGGGGTCGGCATCGCCTTCAAGCTGGCTGCGGCAGGTGGCGCACAGCCAGGCGGCGCGCTCGGGCGTGCCGTCCGAATCGGGTCCGACATCGAACTGCGCCAGTTCCTCGGGGGATGAACACAGTTCACAGGCCTCATTGGCACGCGCGGCAAGGATCGACATGGCAGGCTCCGGGTTTCGGGTTTTGCCGATGGCTTACCGGGTTTGCCGGGCGGGGAAAAGCCGCTTGCCGCCGGCGCGGCCGATTTTACGCAACAGGCGGGGGATCGGGCGCGAATATTGCGTGTTTGCGCGAGTTTCACCCAACATGTTGTTGATCTGGCGCCCCGGCTTGTGTATCTCTGCCCCCACAGGTGCATGGACGCGGCATTGCATTGACTGACGGCGGGGCTTGTTTGCGGCAGCAGACAGGCCCCGTTTTCGTTCGGGCGCGTTTCGTTCGGGCGCAGAGTCGCCCGGGAGCCGGGTTTTCGGAAGTCCCGCGGGCCGGGTTTTCAGAGGTCTGGGCACAGGAAAAGACGCCAGGTGCTCAGACGCGGTCTTCGCATTGTGGCTTGCGCCACGCCCTGACGTCTTCCTGATTTGGTCCGCCCCGAAGGGTTTCCCGCATCAAGCCGCGGCTCCGGGGAGCCTTGGCAACCATGGGTTTTCCGAAGACCCCCCATGGCCCGCTCGGACCCCTTGAGGATGCCGACCCGACAACGCAGATTCGAAGAACCTTGCGTTTTCCGGCCAACCTCCCTGAAACCACCCCGAAGCACGCCGGTTCCGAGGAACCCTCCTGCTCCGCTCGGGCCTCATGGGGCCTTTCGCGTATCGCCCGGGTTTCCGAAGTCCCCCTTGCGACAGGATCAGCGTGGCAAAGACCGGTGAGTCGGGCAAGGAAATTTTAACGGTCGGGTCAAATTTCTTGTGGGTAAGCCTTTGGATTTATTGTGTAAAACATGTGCATAAGTCGGATTCAGGCGCATTGTCAGCGGGTTGCAGGCCGATGTTGACATACGTTCGGGGCCTTGCGCCATCGCCGCAAAGGCCCGCGCGTTCCGCCTTCATGTCCAGACCAGCGACACGCGCCGGCCCGCACCGGCGCCGCCGACCGGCAGGCCCGGGCGCCTTGACAACGAGGGGGCAGACCCGCCCCGCCGGCGTTGCAGGCTTCGCGCGGACAGCCGTCTGCTGCGTGGCCGGTTCACGCGCCCTGCGGCGCGTAATCCTCCA
>JALSRF010000474.1 GCA_026984895.1 Paracoccaceae bacterium | reverse complement strand
TTGTTTCCCGAAATGCGACGGTTTGCCAGACTCTGGATCTTTGTCGCCCAAGAATACAGGTTCGACGGGTCCGCGTAAATCGCATAGTCGCCCAGGACCTCGTGGAATACCGGCAGATCGGAACAGATCACGGGCGTGCCATGGGCGGCGGCTTCACAGGCCGGCAGGCCGAAGCCCTCGGCAAAAGAGGGGAACAGCAGCCCCAGGCTGCCTGCGATCAGGGCAGAGACCTCGCCATCGCCGAGGGAGCCGAATTCCAGAACCTTCGCCGGCGCGGCATCGAGCGCGGCGAACACCGCCTGGTTGTTCCAGCCGCGCCGACCGGCGATGATCAGTGCGGGGGCGTCGCGCCTGCCGGCCATCCCGTCCCAGAGCGACAACAGCAAGGCGTGGTTCTTGCGCGGCTCGATGGTGCCGACGCTCACGAAATAGGGGCCGCAGTTCTTCAGCGAAGCGGGCAGGCCCTTCCGGTTCGGGGGGGCCAGATCGACCCCGAGCGGGGCCACCGTGACAGGCGGACGTTTTCCGATATGCCCGGCATGACGCAGAACGTCGGACCTGCTGGCCTGCGACGGGCAGACAACGCGATCGGCACAGGCAACGGCAAGGCGAAACTTTCTTGCGAAGCGCTTCGCGGTGCCGCGCCGCTGGAACTGCGGAAAATCAAGCGGGATCGTATCGTGGAGGAAAACCAGGATGCGCGATCCGGGAACCGAACGCACCGCCTGAAACACGTTGCGCGCAAGGTTGCTGTGGCCGACGTTGAGGTAGCCGCAGCCCGGCGGCAGGGCCTTGCGCAGGGCGGCGCGAAGCTGCCAGCGCCCGGGGGTGGCGAAGGCCAGTTGGCGGACGGTATGCTCGGCGGCCTGCGGGCTTTCGGGCGGGTCGTTTCGCAGGGTTTCGCGCAGGGCCGTCATGGCGGTGCGATCCAGCAGCGCATAGCCGCCTGTCACGCGGGCCAGGGCAAAGGGGCGTCCGGGCATGTCCGCCAGATGGTCGAGATAGCGAAACTCGACCCGATCGATGCCGGTCCACGGCCCCAGCCCGGCACGCGACAGCAGGCGCGTTACATCGAGGCACCATGTGTCCTGCCGGCCATGTGTGACGGCCATGTTTCCGCCTCCTCGGGCAACCGGGCGTGTTACGCATCGCCGCCAGATTGGACCGGGTTGCCTGTCGCCTCAACCATCAAAAGGCGATTGTCGGACACATGCCGCCAAATTCCGTCGTAACGCCGTAACGCCGTAACGTCGCAACCCGGCATGCCGCACCGGGAGTTGCCGCAACAAGAGACGCTGCGCCAGCGCGCCCGCGGGGCCTGGCGCGGGATCCGGCCCGTGCCAGGCTGGCAGAGCGCTACTGGGCGGCGTGGGGGAGGGAGGCCATGGCCTGAAGGTAACGGGCGAACTCTTCGCGCAGTTCGGGACGCGCCAGGCCGAAGGCCACGGTCGCCTGCAGGAACCCGGCCTTCGAGCCGCAGTCGAAACGCTGTCCCCGGAACCGATACCCATAGACGCCCCGACCGCTTTCGATCTCCTGCGCAATCGCGTCGGTCAACTGGATTTCGCCGCCTGTGCCGGCCTTGATCCTGTTCAGGTTGCGCAGCACGTCGGGCGTCAGGATATAGCGCCCGATGACGGCCAGGTTGGAGGGCGCGGTGCCGGCTGCGGGTTTTTCGACCATCCCCTTCACCGAGACCATCGAACCCATGTCCTCTTTCACGTCCAGGACACCGTAGGACGAGGCGGCATCGGCCGGCACTTCCATCGCCGCAACCATGCAACCGCCAGTTTCGGCATAGGCTTCGGTCATCTGCTGCAGGCACGGGCGTTCGGCGGCGATCACGTCATCGGGGAGGATGACGGCAAACGGTTCGTTGGAGATCAGCCGGCGGGCGCACCAGACGGCATGGCCGAGGCCAAGCGCGCGGTGTTGCCGGATATAGGCGATTTCGCCGCTGTCCATGTTGGTGGACTTCAGCGTGTTCAGCAGGTCGTGCTTCTTCTTCTTGCGCAGCGCGGACTCCAGAATGGGCGCGTGATCGAAATAGTCTTCCAGCGCGCCCTTGCCGCGGGAGGTCACGAAAATGAACTCCTTGATCCCGGCGGCCCGGGCTTCGTCGATGGCATACTGAATCAGCGGCCTGTCAACGAGGGTCATGATTTCCTTGGGAATGGATTTCGTCGCCGGAAGAAAGCGGGTTCCAAGCCCTGCGACCGGAAAAATGGCTTTGGTGACTTTTCTTTTCATCTGCACGGTCCCTGTACTATCTGCCAATCATACACCGATCGGACCAAATATGAATAACCAACGACTGTGGCCAAAAAATGATCTGGTCGTGATCACCGGAAGGTCGGGTCAATTATCCCAGGGAAACCGCACCGGCGCAATACGGTCCTGTTCGCGCATCGCCCTTCTTGCAAGTGTGCCCGGGCGAAAGAGCGGGCCGTCGCGCCGCGAGCGCCCCCAGACGCCACCGGTCTGTTCCCAGTAGCCGTCCCGCCGATAGCGAACGCGGTGAGGGCGCGCCGAGTTCGAAAACACGAACAGCGAGACGACCGGACTTTCTGCCGCGGCCTCCCTGGCGCGCCGGCGCAACTGCGAGGCTTTCCGGGCCGGCCCGACGATCATGCGGTGGCTGACGGCTTCGTCGCTGCGCCTGAAGGCAAGAAAGGGCGCAACGGCGCCGCGCATCGGCGAAACCGGCGCGGGATGCGCGCGCTGACCGCTGTCCATGCCCTCTTGCAGGGTTGTCAGCAGGGGCGCGATGTCCTCCGCGGCCAGGCGGCCTGCGGTCGCATGTCGGAAAAGCCGCCTGTGCTGCTGGGCCCGTTCGCGTTCAAGCGCCGTTTTCCAGGCGGCTTCGGGGGCGTGCCGGCGCAGGAAGATCGCCCGGCTGCGGCCGATCTCGAACAACGAAAGCGGCACGCGGTCCCCGGTTCGCAGATGAGAGCCGAGGCTCCGGTGATGCACCTGCGCCAGGGGAACGACGGCGGTCACCGCACCCAGGCGGGCCAGGCGCATGTTCACGTCGGTTTCGTCCAGGAAATACCGGAACGCCGGGTCGAACCCCCCGATCGAGCGCAACGCCTGCGTGCGAAAGGCGCAATTCGTTCCGATGGTGGAAACGGCGCCGTCGGCGGGCGGTGGCATGAGCGCGGGAGCGGTGTCCGCGAACGGGATATCGCGGGCGAAACCGCAGCTGTCGATCATCTGTGCACGGGTCTGAAACGATATGCCGTTCCTGCCCAGCACGAACCCGGTTGCCGCCATCACCGACGGGTCGCGAAAGGGCCGGATCAGGTGGAACAACCAGGCGGGTTCGGGGGTGCTGTCGTCGTCGAGAAAGGCCACGACGTCGCCCGCGGCCCGTTCCAGGGCCAGGTTGCGCGCCAGCGAGATGTTGGCGATGTCGCAGCGCACCGACTTGACCCGCGCGGCCAGCGCCGAGTTCTCCAGCCGTGCCATCCCCTCCCGATCCGCGACCACGACGATCTCGAAGGTCGCCCGGCACAGGCGCGCCACGGCACTCAGGCAGGTCATCAGGGCGTCGGGCCGGCCCCGACTTGCGATCGCTACGCTGACGGTCGGGCTGTTCAATCGAGTCCCATGTCCTGCATCATCCTTTCCAGCCGTTCCACGTCTTCGGGGTTGTTCAGTTCCCAGAACTGGCGGCCGCGCGCCTCGACTTCGACGCACAGGACGGGCCGGCCATGTTCGAGGAAGCGCAGCTGTTCGAGCCCTTCGAGCCGTTCCAGCGGGCCGCGTTCCCAGCCGGGATAGGCCGCCAGGGCTTCGGGCCGGTAAGCGTAGACCCCGACATGGTGAAACACCGGCGTCGGCGCGTCGGCGGGATATGCGGTTGCGGTGAAGGGAATCACTTCCTTGGAGAAAAACAGGGCCTGCATGTTGCGGTCGAAAACGGCGGTGGTGCCGCCAACCCGCCCGGCGCGTCGGTCGGCAAGGAAACCGGCCAGCGCAGCGCCGTCGCAGCGCAGCACCGGCGTTGCCATCTGCGCGGTCTCGCTGCGCAGGAGTCCCGCGATCAGCTCTTCGATGAACCAGGGCGGCGTCAGCGGCGCGTCGCCCTGAAGGTTCACGACGATATCGAACCCGTTTCCCAGCGCTTCGTGGGCCTCGGCGCAGCGTTCGGTCCCGTTGCGGCAGGCGCTTGATGTCATCACCACGTCGGCGCCGAAGTCCCGGCAGGCCTGGCGGATCCTGTCGTCATCCGTGGCAATGACCACCCTGGCGACACCGGCCACCGAACAAGCGGCCTCCCACGATCGCTGGATCAGCGGGCGGGCCTGCCCCCCGGCACCGCGCAGCTTGACCAGCGGCTTGCCCGGATAGCGGCTTGACGCATAGCGTGCCGGAATGACGATCAGGGAGCGCATCAGGCGTTCCTGAGTTCGACCCCGGGGGCATAGGCGATGAAGAAGGGGTTTTCATATCCGGGCTTGCCATAGGCAAGCGGCCTGTGATCGTCGAAGCGCACCACGCGACCGCCGGCGCCGGCCAGAACGGCATGCCCGGCCGCGGTATCCCATTCCATCGTCCGCCCCAGGCGCGGATAGATGTCGGCTTCGCCGGTTGCCACGAGGCAGAATTTCAGCGAGGAGCCGGCCCCGGTCATGTCGCGCGTCCGATACTGCGCGATATAGTCGTCCGTGGCCTTGTCCCGGTGGGATTTCGAGGCGACGACGATCAGCGCGTCGTTGTCCGGCGACCTGACGCTGATCGGCTGCCGGACCCCGGCGCGCGCCTTGTCGAAAGGGGGCGATTCTTCGTGCGAGCGCCCGGACGCATCGGTAAAAAACAGCCGATTGCGCGCCGGCGCATAGACGACGCCGCGGATCGGGGCGCCGTTTTCGACATAGGCGATGTTCACCGTGAACTCGCCTCGGCGCTTGATGAATTCCTTGGTGCCGTCCAGCGGATCGACGATCAGAAAGCTGTCGGCCTGGCGCTGGTGCGAGTCCGCCTGCTCTTCGGTTACCAGGGTGACATCGGGAAATTCCCTTTGCAATCCGGCAGATATGATCTTGTCTGCGGCTTCGTCCGCGATCGTGACCGGGCTCTGGTCCGATTTCTCGCGTATCTGAAAATCGTCACTCTCATAGATTTCCATGATCTTTTCGCCCGCTTCGATGGCAAGGCGCCGCATGGCTGTTTCCAACTTGTCAAAATCCACGTCCGACCTTTCGCTTGTCTGTCAGCCGGGCAATTGAGTCTGCCCCGTTTCCCCCTTATGCTGTGCCGATAAAAGAACAGCAAGAATTCCCTGCGATGAATGCACGGGAGTCGCACCCAAGGCAGAACGCAAGACGCATGTTCAAAGCATCGACAACCACCACCCGCGCCTCCACCGCCGTCGGTCTTGCCGAACTGATCTTTCACGGCACGGTGCGCGAAATCCGCAAGAGCCACGGCAACCCGTTGATCGGCTTGCTGATGAACATGTTGCAGACGGTCATCCTGGTGGTGGTCTTCTACCTGATGTTCGCCGTGTTCAACATGCGCGGGTCGGCGATTCGCGGCGATTTCCTGCTGTATGTCATGTCGGGGATATTCCTGTTCATGACCCATACCAAGACCATGGGGGCGGTGGTCGGCTCGGAAGGGCCGGCATCGCCGATGATGCAGCACGCCCCGATGAACACCGCGGTTGCGATCAGTTCGGCGGCGCTTGCGGCGCTTTACCTGCAGGTGCTGTCGCTGCTGGTGATCCTCACGCTCTATTACACCATCTCGAAACCGTTTGTCATCGAGCAGCCGGTCGCGGCGATGGCGATGGTCTTTCTGGCATGGCTGTCCGGTGTTGCCGTCGGTCTGGTGTTTCTTTCGCTCAAGCCGTGGTTTCCGACCTTTTCCGGCATCGCCTCGACCGTCTATGCGCGCGCCAACATGATTGCGTCGGGCAAGATGGTGCTGGCGAATTCCCTGCCGCCGAAGATGCTGGCGATGTTTTCGTGGAATCCGCTGTTTCACGCGATTGACCAGGCGCGCGGGTTTACCTTCATCAACTACAATCCGCACAATTCGTCGCTGTGGTATCCGGTCTATTTCAGCCTGGCGTTCATCATGATCGGCCTGATGGGCGAGTTTTACACCCGCAGGCACGCTTCGGCCAGCTGGGCTTCGGGGCG
>JALSRF010000473.1 GCA_026984895.1 Paracoccaceae bacterium | reverse complement strand
CGTCGCCTGGGACCGGGCGCAGGTCTCGGCGGTGCTGCCGGGCTTTCCGCGCCAGGGCGAGGACAGCGATGCCGCCTTTGCCTTTCGCACGCGCCGGGATGGGGCGCATCTTGACGGGCTGCACCCGGTCGCGGGCGGGCGGTATCTGCGCGAACTGCCGGCTTTCCTGCTGGGCATTGCGCTGACGCGTGCCGATGCCGGGGCCAGCCCGCTGGTGGTCTGGGAAGGCAGCCACCGCATCATGGGGCAGATGCTGCGCAAGGCGCTGGCGGGGCTGCCGCCGCATGACTGGGGCTCGGTCGATCTGAGCGCCCCCTACCGCGCCGCGCGTGCGCATTGTTTCAGGGTCTGCCGGCGCGTGCCGGTGCATCTGCGCCCGGGCGAGGCCTGCGTGATGCACCGTTTCACGCTGCATGGCATTTCCCCCTGGCAGGAGGGCGCGCGCAGCGCACCGCCCGGTCGGGTGATCGCCTATTTCCGACCCGAACACTGCGCGCCGCAAGCCTGGCTGGCGGGCTGACCCCGGCGCCGCACCCCCCGGGCGCCGCTCCCCCCGGGCGCCGCACCCCTCCGGCCGTCTTCCCCCGGGGCGCCTCCCCCCGGCCGTCTGCCGCCGCCGGCCGGCGTTCCGGTGCGCCGCTCCCCCCGGCGCACCCCCGGCCACCAGAGCCACAGGGCGTCGGCGTCACGCGGGAGCTTCAGCCGTCTGTCGGGGAGTCTGCGCCGGGCCTGCGCGCGCCGGCGATGCGCCGCGCCCGGCCGCCGCGCCGCTTCTTCAGCCGGCAGGCGCGGGCAGGAAGCGCCGCCATCAGCGCGCGCCGTTGTGCGGGGGTCATCTCCGGCCAGCGGGCGATTTCCTCGGCGCTGCGGTAGCAGCCG
Source organism: Paracoccaceae bacterium (assembly GCA_026984895.1). Lineage (GTDB taxonomy): Bacteria > Pseudomonadota > Alphaproteobacteria > Rhodobacterales > Rhodobacteraceae > JAJRUE01. The sequence continues at coordinate 6,375 of JALSRF010000473.1, read as the reverse complement.
ATGCATATCCCTTCCTCGCGATGCAGCACGCAGATGTCGACGCAGGGGCTGTTCACGCCTTCGCGCTGCCGGCGGCGGGCGGCGGCCGTGTCCCGGCTGCCGGGGCGCGTCTTTGCGGGGGGGCTCTTTGTCCGGGGCGCCTTGCCCGCCTCCCTTTCGCCGCCGCGGCCCATCTCAGCGCTCCAGATGCGCAAGCCGGTCCAGCGCTCCCTGAAGGATATAGCCGGCGGCAACCTGGTCGATCACCTCGCCGCGGCGCTTTCTGGAGGTGTCCGCCTCCAGCAGGGCGCGCTCGGCGGCGACGCTGGAAAGGCGTTCGTCCCAGAAGGCGATCGGCATCGCCCGGACGCGAGAAAAGTTGCGCGCGAAGGCGCGGCTGGACTGGCAGCGGGGGCCTTCGCTTCCGTCCATGTTGAGCGGCAGCCCGAGCACCAGCCCGCGGATGTCGCGCGCGCTCAGGATTTCCTGCAGCCGCGCCGCGTCGTCCGAGAACCGGGTGCGGCGGATGGTTTCAAGCGGGCTGGCCACCCTGCGCAGACCGTCGGACACCGCAACGCCGATGGTCTTGGTGCCAAGGTCCAGCCCGGCCAGCGCGCCCTGCGGCCCCAGCGCGCGGGCGAAGTCCTCGATAGCGTCGAAGATCACGGCTTCAGGCCTGCGCGCTGCGCCGCCTCGGCGATAAGCGACAGCGCCGCCTCGTTCCCGGAAAAGGTCGCGCGGGCCTTGTCGCGGACGGCGCGCGCGCGCGCCTGCTCGCCCAGAACGCCAAGCGCGCCGATCAGCCGGGCCCATTCCTCGGCCGAGCCGCCCTGCGTCTGCAGCCGGTTGGACAGGCGCTCGACCATCGAACGGATCATCGCCTGCCGGTCCTGCGCGGACATGTCCCGGGCCGCGGCGATGTCGGCGGCGCTCGGTCCGGCGCTTTCGGGGGGCAGCCGGTAGCGGATGCCCGCTTCGCGCGCGACGGCTTCGATCTGCTGGCGAATCGGCGGCACCCAGGGGGCTTCGGGCCGGCTTTCCTCCAGCAGCTTTTCCCACAGCCTGAAGGCAAGGTCCGGGCGCCCGTTCTGCGCGTCCATCAGCCCGATGTAGAAGCGCGCGACACCGTTGTGCGGGTCGAGTTTGCGCACCTTGCGCAGCACCGCTTCGGCCTCGGGCGAGACATAGCCGCCCGCAGCCAGGACCATCAGGTTGGCCAGATCCGCCAGATCGTTGGCGGTGGCCTTGTCGCCGAGCAGGCGCACAACGTCCTGCTGCGCCTTGTAGGCGGCGACGAAATTGCCAAGCGCCGCCTCGTTCTGGGCCAGAAGCACGTGCCCCTCAAGGTCGTCGGGGCGCCTGGCGACCGCGGTGCGCAGCTTGTCCATCAGTTCGAGGCGCCTGGCCGAGACATCCGCGGGCGGGGCATGGGGCGGCATGCCGGCTTCGGCCTCGGCCTGCGAGATACGGTTGCGGTATGCCGCGTCGGCCAGGGCCAGGCGCCGGGCTTCGGGCAGGTCCGGGTAGCCCGGCGTGCCGACCTGCCGATAGACCAGGAAGGCGCCGCCCAGCACGGTCACCGCCACCAGCAGCGCCAGCGCGGCATTGGGCCGCGCGAGGCGCCCGCCCGCGGGGGCGCTTTGCCGGGCATGGACGGCCTCCAGCAGGCGGCGCGAGACCTCGGTGCGCGCGCGCTCGGCTTCGGCCTGTTCGATCACGCCGCGTTCCAGGTCCCGGTCGATTTCGTTCAACTGGTCGCGATAGACCTGGACATCGCTTGCGGCGGCGCTCGCGCCGGCCTTGCGCCTGCGCATCAGCGCCAGTCCGAGAATGGCGGCGACCAGGCCGGCAATCAGGGCGCTTGCGATCCAGAATGTCGTGCTGCTTTCCATGGCGACGGTCTAGTCGGAAACGGGCCCGGGCGAAACCCCCGTCCGGGCAGGCTGCGCCAATCTCGCGCAACGGTGATCGCGCGCCGTGGATCGCACGCCGTGCGCAGCGGCGCGTGGCGAAATGCTGCGCCCCGCGCGCGGGCGGCGCGGCCGGGTGTCGCGAAAATCCGGCCAAATGCCGCAGACGGTCTTGGCAAGGGGCATCCGGGTGCTTCAAACATGGGCTGACGCGACCGGGCGTGAAAGGGATTCGAAGCGATGCGACGCTATTCCGCCTTTGCCATCGTGCGCGAAGCCGCGCGCTATCACCGGGGCTGGGAACGGGCCTGGACCTCGCCCGAGCCGCGCGCGCGCTACGACGTGGTGGTGATCGGGGCGGGCGGCCACGGGCTGGCCACCGCCTTTTACCTGGGGCGCAACCACGGCATCCGCAATGTCGCGGTGATCGAAAAGGGCTGGCTGGGGGGCGGCAACACCGGGCGCAATACCACGATCATCCGCTCCAACTACCTGCAGGACCCGTCGGCCGCGATCTACGAAAAGGCGCGCTCCCTTTACGAAACGCTCAGCCAGGATCTGAACTACAACGTGATGTTTTCCCCCCGCGGCGTGCTGATGCTGGCCCAGACCCACCACGAGGTGCGCGGCTACCGCCGCACCGCCCAGGCCAACGCCCTGCAGGGGGTGAAGACCGAATTCATCACCCCCGAGCGCGTCAGGCAACTGGTGCCGATCATCGACATCGACGGGCCGCGCTACCCGGTTCTGGGGGCGCTCTGGCAGGCGCGTGGCGGCACCGCGCGCCACGATGCGGTGGCCTGGGGCTATGCGCGGGCGTGCTCGGACATGGGCATGCACATCCTGCAACGAACCGAGGTCACCGGGATCGCGCAGGCCGGCGGCAAGGTCACCGGGGTGCGCACCACGCGCGGCGACATCGGCTGCGACAAGCTGGCGATCGTGGTCGCGGGGCACTCGGGGCGGCTGGCCGAGATGGCCGGCTTCCGGCTGCCGATCGAAAGCGTGGCGCTGCAGGCGATGGTGAGCGAGCCGATCAAGCCGGTGATGGACGTGGTGGTGATGGCCAACACGGTGCACGGCTATCTCAGCCAGTCCGACAAGGGCGAAATGGTGATCGGCGGCGGCGCGGACGGGTTCAACAACTACACCCAGCGCGGATCGTTCCACCATATCGAGGAAACCGTGCGTGCGCTGATCGAAACCTTCCCGATGCTCAGCCGCCTCAAGATGCTGCGCCAGTGGGGCGGGATCGTGGACATGACCGGGGACCGCAGCCCGATCATCTCGAAAACCCCGCTGGCGGACTGTTTCATCAACTGCGGCTGGGGCACCGGCGGGTTCAAGGCGATCCCCGGCTCGGGCTGGGCGATGGCCGAACTGGTGGCGCGCGGCGAACCCGGCCCGCTGGCCGCCGCCTTCGGGCTGGAGCGCTTCCGCGAAGGCCGCTTCATCGACGAATCCGTGGCCGCGGGGGTGGCGCATTGAGCCGGCTGCGCCCGATAATCGCCACAATTGGCGGCGGCCGTGCGCCGGGTGGCATGATCCCGCCGACAAATGCTGTTGCAGAAATGGCGCAAATGGTGACGTCTGTTCACGATTCGGCAATAATCCGCGCGCGATACGCAGATTGCCGCCGAAATCCGGGCAATCGTTTGTGGCGCGATGCGATGCCTACGCAAAATCGGGTAGTCAGGGCTGAAACGAACTGGGGTGGCCCAATATGGCTTCTGACTTTATCATTATCGGTGCGCTCGCTATTCTGGCGGTGGTTGTTTACCTTCTTTTCCAATCCGTCGCATCAGAAGACGAGCCGATTTCCGGGCCCGAGGCCCGTCGCAACCGGTCCTGAACCGACGCAGTTCCGCCGCCGCCGCCGCCGCCGGCACGCCGGGGGTTCCCTGCGGCGGGCGGGCGGGCCTGCCGGGCGCGCAATGCCCTGCCTGCGAAGGGGCGCGCGCGTGGCCGGGCGGTTTGCGCATCTGCTGCCCGCGCGCCTGTCGCGCGTGGTGGCGCCCCGCCGGAAGGCGGCGGCATGCTGATCCTGACCTGCCCATACTGCGGCATCGTCGCCGACGAAACCGAACTGGCGCCGGGTGGCGAAGCGCATCTGGTGCGCGCGGCGGCGGGCGCGGACGACGCCGCCCTTGCGGCCTACCTGTTCGAACGCAAGAACCCGATGGGGGTGCATTTCGAACGCTGGCGCCATGCCATGGGCTGCGGCAAGTGGTTCCTCGCGGCGCGAGACACGGTGACTCTCGAGGTCTACGGCACCTACCCGGCGCAGATGAGGAAACCTCCACAAGACATTGTAAAAGCAATAAGAAAGAGGAAACCTGACTGGGAGGACGGGCGATGAGCGCGCGTCTGGCCACAGGCGGGCGGCTGCTGGACCGTTCCCGCGCGCTGGAATTCCGCTTCAACGGCAAGCGTTTTGCCGGATATGCGGGCGACACGCTGGCCTCGGCGCTGCTGGCCAACGATCAGCTGCTGCTGGGACGTTCGTTCAAGTATCACCGTCCGCGCAGCGTCGTCGCCAGCGGCGCCGAAGAGCCGAACGCGCTGGTCGGGCTGGGCCGCGGCGCCCGGTTCGAGCCGAACCAGCGCGCCACCACAACCGAGCTTTTCGACGGCCTGGAAGCGCACAGCCAGAACCACTGGCCCAGCCTCGAATTCGACATCGGCGCGCTGAGCGACCGGCTGGCGCGGTTCTTCCCGGCGGGCTTCTATTACAAGACCTTCATGGCCCCGCGCGCTGCCTGGAAACACCTGTTCGAGCCGGCAATCCGCGCTTCGGCCGGGCTGGGCCGCGCGCCGCGCGGGCGCGACGGCGATGTCTACGAACATTTCCACACCCATGTGGATGTCCTGATCGTGGGCGGCGGCATCGCCGGGCTGCAGGCGGCGCGGTGCGCGGGCGCCGCCGGGGCGCGGGTGCTGCTGCTGGAACAGACCGCGCATTGGGGCGGGCGCGCGCCGGTGGACGGGGCCCGGATCGACGGCCTGGCCGCCGACGAATGGATAAGGAACACCGTGCAAGAGCTGGAAAGCATGGACAATGTTCATCTTCGGCTGCGCTGCATGGGGGCCGGTGTCTATGACCACGGTTTTGCCCTGGGCTACGAACGCATCGCCGATCACACGCCCGGCGACGGCCGCCCGCGCCATCGGCTGTGGAAGATCCGCGCGCGTCGGATCGTGACCGCCACCGGCGCGCTGGAGCGCCCTCTGGCCTTTGCCGGCAACGATGTGCCCGGGGTGATGCTGGCGGGCGCCGTGCGCGACTACCTGGTGAACTGGGCGGTCTCGCCGGGCGATCGCACGGTGGTGGTCACCAACAACGACAGCGCCTATCGCAGCGCCATCGCACTGGCGCGCGCCGGGCTGCTGGTGCCGGCGATCGTTGACGCCCGCGCGCGCGCCACCGGCCCGCTGGCGGACGAGGCGCGCGCGCTGGGCATCCGGGTCGAGACCGGCCGGGCCGTCGCGCGTGTCGTCGGCGCCAGGCGGGTGCGCGCGGTCGAGATCTGCCTTCAGGCGGGCGAGGGCGCGGTGCTGGAGACCATCGCCTGCGATTGCGTCGCCATGTCGGGCGGCTGGTCGCCGGTGGTGCACCTTTGGTCGCATTGCGCCGGCAAGCTGCGCTGGGACGCCGCGCAGGCGCATTTCCGCCCGGACAACGCCCGTCCGCCCGTGAACCACGACGGAGAAGCCTTTGTTTTTCCCGCCGGAAATGCCAACGGAGAAATGTCCACCTCAGCCGCGCTTGCCGATGCCGACACGGCGGCGAAAACCGCCCTGCGCGGCCTCGGCGGCCTCGGGCTGCGCGCGAAACGCCGTGCCGCGCCCGGGGCCGAGGACACCCCCGAACAGCCGATCGAGCCGGTCTGGATCATGCCCCGGGGCGCAGGTGAGAAAAAACGCATGAAGATGTGGCTCGATTTCCAGAACGACGTGAAGGTGAGCGACATTCAACTGGCCGCGCGCGAGGGCTTCGAAAGCGTCGAGCACACCAAGCGCTACACCACCATCGGCATGGCTACCGATCAGGGAAAGCTCAGCAACATCAACGGACTGGCGGTGCTGGCCGAGGCGCTGAACAGCGATATCCCGAAGGTGGGAACAACCACCTTCCGCCCGCCATATGTGCCGATTTCGCTGGGCGCGATCGCCGGCGAGGCGCGCGGCGAACTGTTCCAGCCGGTGCGCGAAACCCCGATGCATCGCTGGCACGAGGCCCAGGGCGCCCATTGGGAACCGGTCGGCCAGTGGCGCCGGCCCTATTGCTACCCGCGCGCCGGAGAAAGCCCCGAAGATGCCGTCAACCGTGAGGTGAAGAACACCCGCCAAGCCATTGGATTGCTTGATGCATCGACCCTTGGCAAGATCCTCGTCAAGGGGCCGGACGCCGGGCGTTTCCTCGACATGCTCTACACCAACATGATGAGCACCCTGCCGGTCGGGCGCTGCCGCTACGGGCTGATGT
>JALSRF010000472.1 GCA_026984895.1 Paracoccaceae bacterium | reverse complement strand
CGCTTTCGATGGGAAGCCCGGCGCGCACATGGGCCTGTCGGGCCGGGTTCTGCCCCTGTCCCGCGGTCAGGACCTGGCCGAGGATGGTTTCGCTGACCTCGGCCTTGTCGATGCCGGCGCGCGCGACCAGCGCCTCGATCACCGCGGCGCCAAGCTCGTGCGCCGGGGTGTTCGCGAAAGAGCCGAGAAAACTGCCGACCGGGGTGCGGGCGGCGGATGCGATTACAACGTTCGTCATGTCCGGGGTCTCCAACTGTTGACGGATGGCGCGCGACACGGCGCCGGTGGGCCGGGCGGTCGTGCGATGCGGCCGTTGCATTCCGTGGTATGCTGCAGATGCAGAAAAATCAACTGCAACCCGTATTGCAGCGCAGAAAAGGCGGCGCAATCCGGCCGGCGCGCGCGGACCGGCGCCGTGGCGGGCTTGCATGCCCGGTGCAGGCGCAGGGTTTGCAGGGTTTTCGCCGGTCCTCGTCCCGGGCGCTGGTTGCGGCTGCCGGTCCCTGATGCCGGTCGTCGGTCCTGGTCACTGGTCCCGGTCGCTGGTGCCTGCCGCCGGTGCCGGTCGCGGGGAGGCGATGGCGGGGAGGCGATGGCGGGGGCGGCATGGGCGCTGACGGAACCGGAAAAAGCCGGGCCGGCATGGCCGGGCGCGGGGGCCGCGGCGCGCAGAAGTGCCTTGTGTGCGGCGGTGCGCCGGTTCAGGCGGAGCGGGCGCGGCTGTCATCCTCGGGCAGCCAGAGCGGGTTTACCGTGGGCAGGCCGAAGTAGTAGCCCTGCATGCAGTCAACCCCGGCTTCGGTCAGGCAGTCCGCATCCGCGTCGGTTTCCACCGATTCGGCCACGGTGAGCATGTCGAAATGGCGTGCCAGCGATATCAGCGCGCGGGTCAGCGCAAGATTGTCGGGGTTCTTGTGCGCGCCCCGGGTGAAGCTGCCGTCGATCTTGACGATGTCGAAGTAGAAGTCGCGCAGATAGCGGAAAGAGGTATAGCCGGCCCCGAAATCGTCAAGCGCGAAGGAAATGCCGCGTTTCTGCAGATCGGCCATGAAGGCCTGCACGATGTCAGGCACCCCCATCGCCGAACGTTCGGTGATCTCCAGGATCAGCCGTTCGCCCACGGTGGGGTCCTGCGCCAGCCCGCGTTCCAGGTTCCGGACCCAGGGCGCATAGCCGATGGAGCGCGCCGACATGTTGATCGACAGGCGCAGGCCCGGGACGCGCAGCAGCACGTCGAGGCCGAGTTCAAGCGCCTTGGCATCGATCCGGCGCCCGAGTTCGGTGGTTTCCACCTGGTCGATGAAGTCGCGCGCCGGGATGATTCGCCCGCTGCGGTCCATGATGCGGATCAGCCCCTCGTAAAAGGCGGGCTGATCGGGGGCCTCGGTCTGGACCACGGGCTGGTAGGCGAGCATGGCGCGGTTTTCCGCCAGCGCACAGCGCACCAGCGCGATGGCGTTTCGGTCCCGTTCGCTGACCGCAACCGAAAGCGGATCCCCCATCGGTGGCATCATCCCGCCATGGC
>JALSRF010000471.1 GCA_026984895.1 Paracoccaceae bacterium | reverse complement strand
TGATCGCCACGCTGGCGGTGCGCGCGGGTTTCCGGGCCGAATTCGTGGACACCATCCTGGGCACCAACGCCCATGTGACGGTCTACCGCTCCATGCACACCGACGCCAGGGGCCGGCGCTCCGACACGATCGCCGATTACGATGCCATGGCGGCGCGCATGGCCGCGCTGCCGGGCGTGCAGCGCGCCGCGCCGCTGGTGCGCGGTCAGGTGATGGCCAACCGGGGCGCCAACAACACCGCGGTGGATGTCTACGGCATTCGCGCGCGCGACCTTCTGAGCATCCCGCGCATCGCCCATCCGCAAAAGTCCCTGGGCGACATCGGCAGGTTCGGCGAGGGGGTCGCCATCGGTTCGGGGGTGGCGCGCGAACTGGGGGTGCGCGTGGGCGACCGGATCAAGCTGATCTCGCCCAACGGGGTGAGAACCGCCTTTGGCACCAGCCCGCGGATCAATGCCTATGAGGTGGTCTACATCTTTACCGCCGGGCGTTACGACATCGACCGGACGCGGCTTTACATGCCCTTTGCCGAGGCGCAGAGCTATTTCAACCGCGAAGGCGTTGCCGACGAGATCGAGGTGATGGTGGACGACCCGGACCGGATCGACCTCTATCGCGACGCGCTGCTGAAGGCGGCGGGGAAAGGGGTGTTTCTGTGGACCTGGCGCGACCGGTCCGGGGCCTTCCTGCGGGCGCTGGACGTGGAGGACAACGTGATGTTCGTGATCATGTCGATCCTCGTGCTGATCGCGGCGATGAACATCATTTCCGGGCTGATCATGCTGGTGAAGAACAAGGGGCGCGATATCGGGATCCTGCGCACGGTGGGGCTGTCGCAGGGCTCGGTGCTGCGGGTGTTCTTCATCTGCGGCGCGCTGATCGGCGTGCTTGGAACGCTGTTCGGGGTGATCCTCGGGGTGCTGTTCGCGATCTACATCGACCCGATCTTTTCCTTCGTGAACTACCTGTCGGGGGGCGGGGTCTGGGACCCGTCCATTCGCGGCATCTACCGCCTGCCGGCACGGCTGGTGTGGGGGGATGTGGTTTCGGCGGTGGTCCTGTCGCTGGGGCTGTCGTTCGTCGTCACCCTGTTTCCGGCGCGCCGCGCTGCGCGGATGAACCCGGTGGAGGCGTTGCGCTATGAGTGAGGGCGACGCGGCGCTGGAGCTGCGCGGCATAACCAGGGCCTACAAGCGGGGCACGCCCGGCGAGGTCGATGTGCTGCGCGGCGCCTCGCTGCGCGTGTCGCGTGCACAGGTGGTGGCGCTGGTGGCGCCTTCGGGGGCGGGGAAGTCCACGCTGCTGCACATTGCCGGGCTGCTGGATGTGCCGGATGCCGGCCGGGTATACCTTGGCGGCACCGACATGACCGGGCTTTCCGACCAGCGCCGCACGCGGGCGCGCCGCGAGGATGTGGGGTTCGTCTATCAGTTCCACCACCTGTTGCCCGAATTCTCGGCGCTGGAAAACATCGTGCTGCCGCAGCTTGCCAACGGTGTCACAGCGCGCGCCGCCGAGGCGCGGGCGCGCGAT
>JALSRF010000470.1 GCA_026984895.1 Paracoccaceae bacterium | reverse complement strand
TCGCTGGTCGAGCCGACGGCGACGGTGCCATTGTCATGGGCGACGATGTAAAGCCCGCCGGCAAAGACCTGCGGCGCGTCGTGCGGGGCATCGTGCTCGAGCAGGAGCGCCTGGCCCTTCACGCCGTCGCCCATGTCGCAGCCCAGCGTGTCGGAAAGCGCACGCAGGCCGCGCCATCCGGTTGCCCACAGAACCTTTCCCCGGGCGGGAGCCTCGACGACCAGATCCACACCCAGCGCCTCGCAGGCTGCGGCAAGGCCCGCGCACGCGCGGCGCGGATCGATCCGGGCACTCAGGGTATCATGCACCAGACGGCCCGTGGGGCTTTTCGGTGCCCAGGGGCCGGCCGCCTCGGCGGGCACCACCTGCCAATGCGCGCACCCGCGCCACAGATCGCGCGCCTGGCCTTCTCGGGCCAGCGCCAGATCCAGGGCCCGGGGCCTGGCGATCGGCTGCAGACGCCCGGTGCGCCGGTAGCCCGTGGACTGGCCCGACAGTTCCTCGACCGCGGCCCAGAACGCCGGTGCGCCGAGCAGGCTTTCAAGCTGAAACGCCTTGGTTTCGTTCCAGCGTTCCGGCGTGTGCGGGGCCAGCGCGCCGAGCGTGCCGCCACTGGCGCCTCTGCCCGGGCCGTTCGGGTCGATCACACGGACCGACGCGCCGCGGCGGGCGCAGGCGAAGGCGACCGAAAGCCCGAACACACCCGCCCCCATCACCGTCAGATCGACCGTTGCCAATTGCGTTTCCCTTGCTCATTGTCGGTGGCAGTTTCCAGCCCGGCTAATAGGATAGTTCGGCGTGACGAACCAGAGCGCAGATTTGGATTGGACGCCGGAGGGCGTGCCGGTATCGCGCCGCTTTGACGACCCGTACTATTCGAACGAAAACGGGCTGGCGGAATCGCGCTATGTCTTCCTTGCGGGAAACGACCTTCCGGCGCGGTTTCATGGCGGGTTCCATATTGGCGAACTGGGGTTCGGCACCGGGCTGAACCTGCTGGCTGCCTGGCAGGCATGGCAGGAGGCCGGGATCGGCGGCGCATTGCTTTATACCAGTTTCGAGCGCTACCCGATGAAGCGCGCCGACATGGCGCGGGCGATCTCGCGTTTTGCCGAGCTTGACGGGCTGGCGCGGGCGCTTTTCGCCGCCTGGGCACCCGGCTCGGGCGAGGCAAGCCTGCCGGGGCTGCGATTTCGGCTGATCGAAGGCGATGCGCGCCAGACGGTGCCGCAGTGGTCCGGCTGTGCCGATGCCTGGTTTCTCGACGGGTTTGCGCCGGCGAGGAACCCGCAATTGTGGGAGCCGGCGCTGCTGGCCGAGGTGGCGCGCCATACCGCGCCCGACGGGACCTTTTCCACCTACAGCGCCGCCGGGCATGTGCGCGCCGCGCTTTCCCGGGCGGGATTTCAGGTGGAACGCCGGCCGGGATTCGGACGCAAGCGCCACATGAGCGTCGGGCGGATGGCGCCTTGAACCGGGAAAACGACACGCACAAGGGCATCTGGCTGATGGTGGCGGCAACGCTGGTCTTTGCCTTG
>JALSRF010000469.1 GCA_026984895.1 Paracoccaceae bacterium | reverse complement strand
CAACTGGGCCAGGCAACTGGGCCTGGGCAAGGGCAAGGGGGCAAGGCAACGCGGGCGAAACGGCGGGCGAAAGCAAAAGGCGACGCGGGCGCAGGACGGGCGGGCGACGCACGGCGGGCGAAAACGCACAGCGGGCGAAAACGACAACGACAATGCCGCCCGCCGTCTGCGCAACAGGCTGTTTGGTGCTGTCGGGCTGCTGCGGCCCGCGTCACTGCAAGTGAGAACCGAAAGCTGGCGCGTCGCATAACGGGTCGGCACATCCAGACTGGGAGGAATGACATGACCACGAGATTGACCCGCAGGACCGTATTGGGGGGGCTTGGCGCCGCGCCGCTTGCAGGTGGCGCGACCCGGCTTCTAGCGCAAGACAAGATCGTGCTGCGCATGTCCACGCCGGCGACGCAGACCGATTTTCGCTCGCAGGGGCTGGAAAACATCTTTGCCCCGGCTGTCGCCGATTTCGCCACCTACGAGCCGCATTACAACGACACCCTGTTCAAGCAGGGCACCGAGCTTGTGGCGATCGCGCGCGGCAACCTGGAAATGTCGATCACCTCGGCGCAGGAACTGGCCAAGCTGATCCCCGAATGGTCGATCTTCACCGCCGGCTACCTGATGCGCGGCCCCGAGCACCAGCGCAAGGTCTTCGCCAGCGACATCGGCAAGGAAATGTATCAGCTGGTGGAAGACAAGCTGGGGGTGAAGCTGCTGTGCGTGAACTATTTCGGCACGCGCCAGCTGGACCTGCGCGGCGACAGGGTGATCAACACGCCGGCGGACCTGAAGGGCGTGAAACTGCGCATGCCCGGCACCGATGCCTGGCAGTTCCTGGGCCGCGCGCTTGGCGCCGATCCGGTGCCGCTGGCCTTTACCGAGGTCTACACCGCGCTGCAGACCGGCGCCATTGACGGCCAGGACAACCCGCTGCCCACCGACAAGGACAAGAAGTTCTACGAGGTCACCGACCAGATCGTGCTGACCAGCCACCTGGCCGACATGAACTTCATCGCCTTTTCCAGGAAGGTCTGGGACAGGCTTTCCGCCGATCAGCAGGCGACGGTGCAAACCGCGGCCGAGAATGCCTGCCGCTCGATTTCCGATGCGATCGTGAAGAACGAGGCCGAACTGGTCGATTTCTTCAAGGGGCAGGGGCTGAAGGTCTACACGCCGGATGTCGAGGCGTTCCGCACCCGGGTGCAGAAGATGTATCTGGAATCGCCGTTTTCGAAGGACTGGCCCGAAGGGCTGCTTGATCGCATCAACGCCGTGATGTAGTCGGGCCCATGGGCGCATTGGCAAAATGGCTTCGCCGCTTCGCCGACGCCGTGGCGGTGGGTCTGCTCACCGCCATTTTCCTGGCCTTCATGCTGCAGATCGTCAGCCGTTACATCGTCCAGAAGCCGCTTGGCTGGACGCTTGAGGCCAGCCTTCTGGGCTGGCTGTGGCTGGTGTTCTGGTCGGGCGCCTTTACGCTGCGCGAGGACGATCATGTGCGCTTCACGGTGCTTTACGACATGGCCGGTGCGCGCCTGAAAAGGGTCT
>JALSRF010000468.1 GCA_026984895.1 Paracoccaceae bacterium | reverse complement strand
GACGCCGATCGGAAACGCCCGCGACATCACGCTGCGCGCGCTCGATACGCTGGCCGGCGCCGATGTGATCGCTGCCGAGGATACCCGGACCGCGCGCCGGCTGATGAACATGCACGCGATCGCGCTTGGCGAGCGCCCGCTGCTGTCCTATCACGATCACAGCAAGGCGCCGGCGCGCGCGCGCCTGCTGCACGAGATCGAACAGGGCCGCTCGGTGGCCTATGTGTCCGAGGCCGGCTCGCCGCTGGTGGCCGACCCCGGTTTCGCCCTGGCGCGCGAAGCCGCCTTGCGGGGGCTGCCGGTCACCAGCGTGCCCGGCCCCACGGCGATGATCGCGGCTCTGTCGGTGTCCGGGCTGGCCAGCGACCGGTTCCTGTTCGCCGGGTTCCTGCCGAACGCATCCGGGGCAAGGAAAAAGGTGCTTGGCGAACTGGCCGACGTGCCGGCGACGCTGATTTTCTTCGAAAGTGCGAAGCGCATTCATAAATCGTTAGATGACATGGTGCTAATCCTCGGAGGAACACGGCAAGGCGCGATCTGTCGCGAGTTGACCAAGAAGTTCGAGGAAACGCTGCGCGGCCCGCTGGACGAGTTGCGCCAGCAGGTGGACGCACGCACGCTGAAGGGCGAAATCGTCGTCGTGCTCGGGCGCGGGACGGGCCGGGCGAGCGTGCAGGACATGGAGGCGGCATTGCGCGAGGCATTGCGAACCATGAGTGTGAAGGATGCGGCCGCACATGTTGCCGGCCGTCTGGATCTGCCCAGGCGGCAGGTCTATCAGGCGGCTCTGTCGCTGGGAAAGACGCGATGAGCGGGGCGGTATCCTACCATGCCGGCCTGCGCGCCGAAGAACAGGTCAGCGCGAACTACGCGCGCCGCGGCTACAGGCCATGCGCAAGGCGCTGGCGCGGGCGCGGCGGCGAAATCGATCTGATCGCGCGCGATGGCGATGGCTATGTTTTCGTCGAGGTCAAGCGGGCACGCGATTTCGCCCGGGCGGCCGAGCGGGTCAGCCTGCGGCAGTTGCGGCGAATCAGCGCTGCGGCGGCCGAGTTTCTGGGGCGCGCGAAAGCCGGGCTCGACACGCCTGCGCGCATCGATGTCGCGCTGGTGAACGGCACCGGGCAGATCGAGATCATCGAGAACGCATTCGGACATTGAACCTCTTCGCGCGCTGCCCCATGGTGGGACGCAATCAGCCTGATGGGGAAGACAATGCCTTTGAAAGTCGCCATCCAGATGGATCCGATTGCGCGGATCGACATCGACGCCGACAGCACGTTTCGCATCGCCCTGGAGGCGCAGGAGCGCGGACACGACCTGTTCTACTACACGCCGGACAAGCTGGCCTATCAGGCCGGCAGGATCACCGCGCGGGGCTGGCCGTTGCAGGTTCAGCCGGTCAAGGGGAACCATTTCCACCTGGGAGAAGAACAGACCATCGACCTTGCCGAACGCGATGTGGTCTGGCTGCGTCAGGACCCGCCCTTTGACATGGGCTACATCACCAACACCCATCTGCTGCAGATGGTGCTTCCGCGCACGCTGG
>JALSRF010000467.1 GCA_026984895.1 Paracoccaceae bacterium | reverse complement strand
CCGCCGTCCTTCATCAGGTCCACGATGTTGGGCCGGCCTTCGTACTGCTTCTTGACCCGGGCGGCCTGGATGCCATGCTCTGCCAGGAATGCCGCCGTTCCGCCGGTTGCCACCAGCGAGAGGCCCAGGTCGCACAGGGCGCGCGCGCATTCCAGCAGTTGCTCTGTCTTGTCGTCTTCCTTGATCGATAGAAACGCGGTGCCCCGGGTGGGCAGCTCCACGCCCGCGCCCAGCTGCGCCTTCAGGAACGCGCGGTGGAAATTGCGGTCCCAGCCCATCACCTCGCCGGTCGAGCGCATCTCGGGCCCCAGGAGCGTATCCACCCCGGGAAAACGCGCAAAAGGCAGCACCGCTTCCTTGACCGAGAACCACGGCATGTTGGGGTCCGCGAGCCGCATCGGATCGCCGATCGGCTCGGGCGCGCCCTTGGCGGCATCGGCCGGATACGGCGGGCGCCTGGGAAAGTTCGACAGCGGCTCGCCCGCCATCACCCGCGCGCCGATCGAGGCAATGGCGCTGTCGGTGGCCTTGGCCACGAAAGGCACGGTGCGGCTGGCGCGCGGGTTGACCTCGATCAGGTAGATCTCGCCGTCCTTCACCGCGAACTGCACGTTCATCAGCCCGACGACGCCAAGGCTGAGCGCCAGCGCCTCGGTTTGCGCGCGCATCTCGTCGATGATGTCCCTGGGCAGGGAGTAGGGCGGCAGGGAACAGGCGCTGTCGCCCGAATGCACGCCGGCTTCCTCGATATGCTGCATGATGCCGGCGACATGCACCGCATCGCCGTCGCAGATCGCGTCCACGTCGCACTCGATGGCGCCCGACAGGTAACTGTCGAGCAGAACCGGGCTGTCGCCCGACACCACCACGGCTTCGGCAATGTAGCGTTCCAGATGCGCGTGATCGCGCACGATCTCCATCGCGCGCCCCCCCAGCACGTAAGACGGGCGGATCACCAGCGGAAACCCGATTTCCTGCGCAATCGCAAGGGCTTCGGCGTCGGTCGAGGCGATCCCGTTCTTCGGCTGCTTCAGCCCCAGCCGGTTCACCAGGTCCTGGAAGCGCTCGCGGTCCTCGGCCAGGTCGATGGCGTCGGGGCTGGTGCCGAGAATCGGGATGCCGGCCTCTTGCAGCGCGTTGGCCAGCTTCAGCGGCGTCTGCCCCCCGTATTGCACGATCACCCCGTGCAGCGTGCCGTTTTCCTGCTCGGCGCGCAGGATTTCCATCACGTGTTCGAAGGTCAGCGGTTCGAAATACAGCCGGTCCGAGGTATCGTAATCGGTGCTGACGGTTTCCGGGTTGCAGTTGATCATGATGGTCTCATAGCCCGCATCCGTCAGCGCGAAACAGGCATGGCAGCAGCAGTAGTCGAACTCGATCCCCTGGCCGATCCGGTTCGGCCCGCCGCCGAGAATAACGACCTTCTTGCGCGCGCTGGGCCGGGCCTCGCATTCCACCTCGCCCATCACCGGGGTTTCGTAGGTGGAATACATGTAGGGCGTCTGCGCCTCGAACTCGGCGGCGCAGGTGTCGATGCGCTTGAAGACGGC
>JALSRF010000466.1 GCA_026984895.1 Paracoccaceae bacterium | reverse complement strand
GACCCGGACAGGTTTGCCCGGGCGAGCGAAGCGCTGGCACAGCGCCAGAGCGCGCTTGCCGCCGCCGAGGAGGAGTGGCTGGAACTCGAAAGCCGCGCCGAAGAGGAGGCCGCGCGCCGGGACGGATGAGCGCCCCGCGCCAGTGCCCCGCGCCAGTGCCCCGCGCATGGGCCGCGGGCAAGGGCCGCGCGCAATGGCGCCCGAGAGGTGGCACCCCGCGCCAACGCCCCGCGCATGGGCCCCGCGCCAATGCCCCGCACCACGGCCGCGCGCCAACGCCGCGCGCATGGGCGCCCATGCATGGGGCACATGGCGGGCCTGTGCACGGGGCGGGCCTGTGCACGGGCGGTTTGCCAAGCGCGTGCCAAGCCGGTATCGGTTGGCCATCCAGCCCGGCCAACCGTTACGAGAGGACAGTTCCTTGCGCGACCTGAACGACCCCGAACAGCGCCACCCGGAAAAGGCGCATCGCGCCGACAACCCGCAACCCGGAAAGCCGGCCTGGATCCGGGTCAAGGCCCCGGTTTCGGCCGGATACAAGAAGACCCGCGACATCCTGGCGGCCAACCGGCTGACCACCGTCTGCCAGGAGGCCAGCTGTCCCAACGTGGGCGAATGCTGGGGGCGCGGCCATGCCACGATGATGATCATGGGCGAGGTCTGCACCCGCGGCTGCGCCTTTTGCAACATCGCCACCGGGCGCCCCGAGGCGCTGGACGAATTCGAACCGGGCCGGGTGGGCGAAGCGGTGCGCACGCTGGGGCTCAGCCATGTGGTGATCACCTCGGTCGATCGCGACGATCTGGCCGATGGCGGGGCCGAGCACTTTGTGCGCACCATCCGCGCGATCCGTCACAGGTCTCCTCTCACGACCATCGAAATCCTGACCCCGGATTTCCTGAAATGCGGCCCCGAGGCGCTTGAACGCGTGGTGGCGGCGCGCCCGGATGTGTTCAACCACAACCTGGAAACGGTTCCGGGGCTGTATCCGCAGGTGCGCCCGGGCGCGCGCTATTTCCATTCGTTGCGCCTGCTGCAGCGGGTGAAGGAAATCGACCCTTCGATGTTCACCAAGTCGGGGATCATGGTGGGGCTGGGCGAGGACCGGCAGGCGGTGCTGCAGGTGATGGACGACATGCGCGTGGCGGATGTGGATTTCCTGACCATCGGCCAGTATCTGCAGCCCACGCCCAAGCACCACGCCGTGGCGCGCTTTGTCACCCCGCAGGAGTTCGCAGCCTACGAGAAGGCCGCCCGGGGCAAGGGCTTCCTGATGGTTTCGGCAACGCCGCTCACGCGTTCGTCCTACCACGCGGGCGACGATTTCGCCCGGCTTCGCGCGGCGCGCGCGCGCAGGCTTGCGGGGGGCTGAGCGGCGGGGCTGAGCGGCCGCGCGGCGCGGTGACGCCGGCACGGGGGTGCGGGCGGCAGGGCTGGCGCCGGGGGTGCTGCCGGGGGCGCGATCGCTTGTGCCGGGCGTTCTTGTGCCGGGCGTTGTCGGCGCCCGGGATCGGTGTTCGGGCTCAGCGCCCTGGATCGGTGTTCGGGCGCGCGGGA
>JALSRF010000465.1 GCA_026984895.1 Paracoccaceae bacterium | reverse complement strand
CTTGTCGCGGCGGTCGAGGACAATTCGGAGCACCCGATCGCCCGGGCCCTGGTGCGCGCCGCGGCGATGTCCGGCGATGCCCGCGATGATGCCCTGCCGCGCGCCGAGGGTTTCGAGGCCCTCACCGGGCTTGGCGTTGCCGCCACGGTCGAGGGCCGGCGGGTGCTGATCGGCGCCGACCGGCTGATGACGCGCGAAGGTATCGCGCTGGACGAGCTGACCGCCCGCGGAGACGAGCTTGGCCGCGAGGGCAAGACCCCGCTTTATGCGGCGATCGACGGGCGCGCGGCAGCGGTCATCGCGGTGTCCGACCCGGTCAAGCCCGGGACCCCGGCCGCGATTTCGGCGCTGCACCGCCTCGGCCTGAGGGTGGCGATGATCACCGGCGACAACCGTGCCACCGCCGAGGCCGTTGCCACGCGCCTGGGCATCGACCATGTGGTGGCCGAGGTGCTCCCCGAGGGCAAGGTGGCGGCGCTGGAAGCGTTGCGCCGGGACGGCGAAAAGCTGGCCTTCGTGGGCGACGGAATCAACGACGCGCCGGCGCTGGCGGCGGCGGATGTGGGCATCGCCATCGGCACCGGCACCGACGTGGCCATCGAGTCCGCCGATGTGGTGCTGATCTCGGGCGATCTGAGGGGCGTGGTCAATGCCTTCGACATCTCGCAACGCACCATGCGCAACATTCGCCAGAACCTGTTCTGGGCCTTCGGCTACAACACCTTGCTGATACCGGTGGCCGCCGGCGCGCTCTATCCGGTTTTCGGGGTTCTGCTGTCGCCGATGCTGGCGGCGCTGGCAATGGCCATGTCCAGCGTGTTCGTCCTGTCGAACGCCCTGCGCCTGCGCTGGGTGCGCCCGGCGATGGAGGAAAGCGCCGCCGCCGGATCGGCCGCCGAAGCCCCCCTTCAGACCGCCCCGGCACAATGAGGAGGATCGCGAAATGAACATCGGAGAAGCGGCAAGCCAAAGCGGCCTTCCGGCCAAGACCATACGCTATTACGAGGATATCGGCCTGGTCAAACCGCTTCGCGACGCCAACGGTTACCGGGCGTTCGTGGAGAAAGACCTGCACAAGCTGACGTTTCTGGCGCGGGCCCGGGCATTGGGCTTTTCGATCCAGGATTGCCGGGCTCTTCTGGCGCTGTACGAGGACGACAGTCGCGAAAGCGCGGATGTGAAACGCATCGCCCAGGAGCATCTGAAACGGATCGAGGCCAAGATCGCCGACCTGCGCGCCATGCACGACACGCTGTCGCACCTGGTCGAGGAATGCGCCGGCGACCACCGCCCGGATTGCCCGATACTGGAGGGGCTGGGCAGACCGGCCGCGCCGGCGGCGCGCCCCGCCGAATGACGCCCGAGGCCGCGCGCCTGCGACAGACCGTTACAATCTGGCGCCGCGCTGCCATCGCCCCGCGACATTCCCGGCCTATCCGGGGACAGGATCGAAACGCCCGCGAACGAAACGCCCGCGCGCGCGCCCTTGGACGGGCAAGAACACGGGCCCGAACATGCACGGAGAACTGCACATGACCACCAGACGACAGCTGCTTGCCGGGATGGGGGCGGGGGCGCTGGCCCTTGCCCTGCCGGGCGCGGGATGGACACGGGGCGCGGCGGCGGGCGGACAGGCACTGACCATGCCGCCGCTGCTCGATGCCACCGGCACCGGCGCCTTCGAACTGACTGCACAGGCCGGGCAGGTCGATTTTCTCGGCCTGGGTGCGACCGAGACATGGGGCTATTCGGCCCCCTACCTGGGGCCGACCCTGCGTCTGCCTGCCAGCGGCAGCGTCCGGGCCACGGTGAAAAACAGCCTGTCCGATGCGGTGACGGTGCATTGGCACGGTCTGATCATCCCCGGCGTCAGCGACGGCGGCCCGCACCAGATGGTCGCCCCCGGTGCCACCTGGAAACCGGTGCTCGATATCGATCAGAACCCGGCGATGCTGTGGTATCACTCGCATGTTCATGGCCGGACCGCCAGCCAGGTCTACCGTGGCCTGGCCGGGGCAATCCACCTGAGCGACGGGCGCGACGACGAACGCGGCCTGCCTTCGAGCTATGGCGAAGACGACCTGACGCTGGTGCTGCAGGACCGGCGTTTCGACCGGCGCGGCCGGATGGTCTATGACCCCTCGATGCCCGATCGCATGATGGGCTTTCACGGCGATTTCATGCTGGTGAACGGGCAGGTCGGCCCGGTGGCAAGCGTCGGACGCGGGGTGATCCGGCTGCGCCTGCTCAACGGTTCGAACGCGCGCATCTATTCGCTGGCGACAAGCGACGGGCGTCCGCTGCACCTGATCGGCACCGATTCGGGGCTGCTTGACGTCCCGGTGGCGCTGAACACGCTGGTGCTTGCCCCGGCCGAGCGCGCCGACGTGCTGCTGGACCTGACCGACGGGCGCGACGTGACGCTGATCTCGGGGCCCGAGATCAATTCGGGCGGGATGATGGGGGGCATGATGGGGGGCATGATGGGCCGCGGCGGGGGCGGGCGGTCGCTTGACGACCTTGTGGTCGACCCGGGGCAGAGCTTTGCGGTGCTGCCGATTCGCGTCGATGGCACGCGCAGCACGCGCATCGACCGGCTGCCTGACAGCGCCGGGGGCAGCCGGCCCGATCTTTCGCCCGAGGGCGCGGTGCGCCGGCAGCTGACGCTGGACATGCGCATGGGTCCGGCGGCGATGTTCGGCGGCGGGCGGTTCTCGATTTCCGGCAAGGCGTTCTCGATGCGCCGAATCGACCAGGCCGTCAGGCAGGGCGCGCTCGAACACTGGACCGTCTCGGCACCGATGATGATGCATCCTTTCCATGTGCATGGCACCGCCTTTCAGGTGATTCGCGAAAACGGCGGCCCGGTGAGTGCGCGCAACCGCGGCTGGAAAGACACCGTTCTGATCAATGGAGAGGCCGAGATTCTGGCGCCCTTCCCGCGGGTGGCTGACAAGGACAACCCCTACATGTTCCACTGTCATATCCTTGAACACGAGGACGGCGGCATGATGGGCCAGTTCACCGTGACCTGAGGCGACCACCCCGCCGCCCGCGACCCGCCCGCCGCAGGGGGGCGGCGCAGGCGCGGCGCGGGAAGGGGCGCAGGCGCGGTTCAGGCGCGGCGCGGAGAGGGGCGCGGGGTCAGCGGGGGGCGCGGGGTCAGCCTCGGCCGGCCTGTTCAAGGGCGTCCGGCAGGGCGCGGGCGAACACGTCGAGGTCATGGCTGGTGCCTGCCGAAACCCGGATGCACCGGTTCTGCGGGCTGACGAACGGCATGCGCACGAACACGCCGCGCGCCACCAGCCCGTCAAGCACGGCCCGGGCAAAGGCGGCGTCGCGGCCGCAGTCGATGGCCACGAAATTGGCCGCGGACGGCAGCGCCCGCAACCCGTTCCCGGCGGCGATCCGGGCCAGGCGCCGGCGTGCATTCGCCACCTTTTCCAGCGTCTGCTGCAGCCAGTCCCGGTCTGCCAGCGCCGCCTGTGCCCCGGCCTGGCTGATCCGGCCCATTGCGAAGTGATTGCGGACCCGGTTGAAGGCATCGATCAGCTCCGCCGGCCCCAGGGCATAGCCGACCCTTGCCCCGGCCAGACCGTAAGCCTTTGAAAACGTGCGCATCCTGATGACGCGCCCGTCCTCCGGGTCCAGCGGCGGAGCGGTCCCCTCGGGGGCGAACTCGATATAGGCTTCGTCGAGCACCAGCAGGCAGTTGTCGGGCAGGGCTTCGATCATCTCGGCGACGCGGCGGGCATCGTGCCAGCTGCCCATGGGGTTGTCGGGGTTGGCAAGATAGACCATGCGCGCGCCCACCTCGGCCGCACGCCGCACCAGGGCGCGGGTGTCCTCGGCATCGTCGCGATAGGGCACGCTCACCAGGTCGCCGCCATAGCCGGTGACATGGTAGTTGAACGTCGGATAGCCGCCGAGCGAGGTAACGACCCGGTCGCCGGGCGCGATCATCAGGCGGACCAGGTAGCCCAGCAGCCCGTCGATGCCTTCGCCGACCATGACGTTTTCGGGCGCCACCCGGTGATGGGCGGCCAGGGCCATGCGCAGATCGTGGTTTTCCGGGTCGGCGTATTTCCAGACCTCGCCGGCGGCGCGCCGCATCGCCTCGATCGCGGCCGGCGAAGGCCCGAAGACGTTTTCATTGGCCCCGATCCTTGCCGCAAAGCGATGGCCGCGCGCGCGCTCCTGCGCCTCGGGGCCAACAAAGGGCACCGAGGCGGGCAGGCGCGCGGCCAGTTCGCTCAGCTTGACACCGGTCATGATCTCTCCTTCGCGGTTGCGCCCCGATCAAACAGAATGTGCGCGCCGCCTGCAAGTGGCCGTGCGGGCGCGCCGGCGCCGGCAGCACGTCCGGGCATGCCCGAACATGCGCGAAATTCCATTGTCGGCACGGTTTTGCGCCATTGTTGCCATATTGGCCTGTATCGTGCGACGGCAACGTGGTGACATCGGGGACGTGGTGCGATGAGGATCGGCGCAACAAGGATGGCAGTGATGGCAACCGCGGCGCTGGCGCTGTCGGCCTGCGCTGCGGACATAGCCGGCGCGCCGGTTGCCCTGTCGCCCACCGCCGGGCCGACCAGCAACCCGTTTCCGACCTTCGAGAGTTCGCTCAACACGACGCGCGCCGGTCCGGGTCTGAACCCGCTGGCCTACAACGCGAAACTGGCCGCTGCGGCCCAGGTGCACGCCAACGACATGTCAACCAACGGGTTTTTCGATCACGTCGGTTCGGACGGCAGCACCTTTTCCCAGCGGATCAGCGCCCAGGGCTACAACTGGGCCTGGGCGGCGGAAAACATTGCCTATGGCTATGCCACCGAATCCGATGTCTTTACCGGCTGGATGAACTCGCCCCCGCACCGGGCGAACATGCTTTCGGCGGAACCGACCGAGTTCGGCCTGGCCAGGGCGCCCGGCAACTACTGGGTGCTGGAACTGGCGCGCCCGATGCCCTGAGCGTATTCGCGCCCGTTCACCCAGACCGAGCGCACCGCCCTGTCGTCGCCCATCATGATGGTTGCAAACAGCGCTTCCCAGGGGGTTCGGGCACGCGCAAGACGCTGCGCAATGGCCGGTGTCGAGGCCAGGTCGATGATCACCAGATCGGCCTCCAGCCCGGTGGCAAGATTGCCGATCCTGTCCGCCATCCGCAACGCCCGAGCCGAGCCGGCCGTGGCCAGCCACCAGAGCTGCGCCGGGTGCAGGGCATGGCCGCGCAACTGCCCGATCTCGTAGGCCGCCGCCATCGTGCGCAGCATCGAAAACGACGATCCGCCGCCGGTATCGGTCGCCAGGCCGATGCGCTGACCCTCGGCTGTCAGCCCGGCCATGTCGAACAGCCCCGAACCGATGAAGGTGTTCGAGGTCGGGCAGTGGATCAGGGCCGCGTCCGCCTCTTTCAGCCGGGCGCGTTCGCGCGCGGCCAGGTGGATCGCATGTCCGAACAGTGCGCCCGGTCCCAGCAGACCGAATCGCTCGTAGGTTTCCAGGTAGTCGCGCGCATCGGGAAACAGCTCGCGCACCCAGGCGATCTCGGGAAGCTGTTCGCCCAGGTGGGTCTGCATGAGGCAGTCCGGGTGCTGCGCCCACAACGCCCCCAGCGCCTCCAGCTGTTCGGGCGTGGAGGTGGGCGAGAAGCGCGGCGTGATCGCATAGGACAGCCGCCCGCGCCCGTGCCATTTGCGCAGCAGCGCGGCGCTGTCGTCATAGGCGCTTTTCGCGGTGTCGCGCAGCCCCTCGGGGGCGTTGCGGTCCATGCAGGTCTTGCCCGCGACAAGGCGCATGCCGCGCGCCTGTGCGGCGGAAAAGATCGCCTCGACGCTTTGCGGATGGATGGTGCAGAAACTCACCGCGCAGGTGGTGCCGTTGGAAAGGATCAGGTCCAGGTAGCGCTCGGCCGTGGCCTCGGCAAAGGCCCGGTTGCCAAAGCGCATTTCCTCGGGAAAGGTATAGGTGTTCAGCCAGTCGATCAGCTGCTTGCCCCAACTGGCGATGATGGCGGTCTGCGGATAATGCGCATGCGCATCGACAAAACCCGCACTGATCAGCGCGTCGCCGTAGTCGTGCACCCGGGCATCGTGCCAGGTCCGGCGCAGCGCGTCCGCTTCGCCGACCGCCAGAATCCGGGCGGCCCCGTCGCCCGGGCCGTCGCCGTCGCGCCCGACGACGACCCCGCCGCGCCGCCGCCATGTGGCCGCCTCCAGGGGGTCCGCGCGGAACGGGTCGGCATCGAACGCCAGGGTCTGGCCAAGGATCAGCTGTGGGCGGTTGCGCATGTTCACTCCTGACGGGGTTTCAGTCTACGGGGCAAATTCCATCGGGTAAATCGCCCGATTGGGCCTGTTTCTCCGGAACGGTTTTCCCTAATGTGACGCGAAAGGCGAGGCAAGGCATGGGCGAACGGATCAGCATCGAAAACGAGCGCGAAGAAGACGCCTACGCGCTGGACCGGGCCACCGTGCAGGCGGTGCTCGATGCCGTTGAGCGTGGCGACAAGGCAGCGCTGAACGGGCTGTTGGAACCGCTGCACCCGGCCGATATCGCCGACCTTCTCGAACAGGTCGGCGAAGACGACCGTCGCGCCCTGGTCCGCCTTTACGGGAAGGAATTCGACGGCGAAATCCTGGCCGAACTCGACGAGGGCATCCGCGAACAGATCATCGACGCGATGAGCCCGCAGGTCCTTGCCGAGGCGGTGCGCGATCTGGAAAGCGACGATGTCGTCGACATCATCGAAGACCTGGACCAGCCCCGCCAGGAAGCCATCCTCGAGGCGCTGGAGGACGTGGACCGGGTCGCCGTCGAACAGGCGATGGCCTACCCCGAGTTTTCCGCCGGCCGCCTGATGCAGCGCGAGGTGGTGGCCGTGCCCGCCCATTGGAGCGTCGGCCGGGCCATCGACTATCTGCGCGAAACCGACAGCCTGCCCGAACAGTTCTACCACCTGTTTCTGGTCAACCCGCGGATGGAGCCGGTGGGCTATGTCACCCTCGGCCGGCTGCTGTCGTCCCGGCGCGATACGGCACTCACCGAAATCACCGAAGACAGCTTTCGAACCTTCCAGGCCACCGAGGACGAGGCCGACGTTGCCTATGCCTTCAACCAGTATCACCTGATCTCGGCGCCGGTGGTCAACAGCGATGGCCGCCTGGTGGGCATGATCACGATCGACGACGCGATGCAGGTGCTCGACGAAGAGCACGAAGAAGACATCATGCGCCTGGCCGGTGTCGGAGACGGCAGCCTGTCCGACCGGGTGCTCGAAACCACGCGCAGGCGGTTTCCCTGGCTGGCGGTGAACCTGGTAACCGCGATCATCGCCTCGCTTGTCATTGCCCAGTTCGAAGATGTCCTGGCGCAGTTCGTCGCCCTTGCGGTGCTGATGCCCATCGTCGCGTC
>JALSRF010000464.1 GCA_026984895.1 Paracoccaceae bacterium | reverse complement strand
CAGCGCGGCCGCCCCGACAAGACGCTGCAGCACCGCCTGATCCAGGCCGAACTGGCGCGCCTGGCTCAGGGTCATGCTCTGCCCGGTGCGCGCCTGCACGGCCCTGAGTTCGTCGTTCAGCGCGCGGGCGTAACGGTTGACGTCGATCTCGGCCGAGCCGACCTGGCCGACCGAACGCACCCGGCCGCCGAAATTGCGCGCCCCCAGCCCGGACAGACCGACCGCGAGCAGAAGCAGCAGCGCACCGGCCATGAAGTGGGAGCCTTGCCCTTTTTTCTTCGTCATGCGTTTTCTCGCCCCTGTCTTCGGCCCCTGTCTTCGGCCGCCGTCTTTGCTGCCGTCCTTGGCCCCTGTCCTCGCCCGCCGCATCCGGGTGTCCGGCCGCCAGATGCGCCCGGCCGCGCCCCGCGCCGAAACCGTGCCGAAACCGCGCATCGGCGCGCGCCGGCGCGGGCGATGTCCTTGTTCAGGCGAACTCTTAAGCGCCTTCGTCGTCGGCGGCAAGATCGCCCGGCAGGTTTTCCAGCCGCGCGAACAGGGTTTTGATGCCCTGGGCGTCGATATTGGCGAAGGCGATGCGAAACTCGCGCGCGCCGCGCGCATCGTCTTGCGGGCGGAACATGGTGCCGGGCAGCATCAGCACCCCGGCCCGGCGCACCAGCGTCGGCGCCAGCACGGCCGAACTGGCGTCGAACGGATGGCGGAGATAGGCGAAGTAGGCCCCCAGCCCCATGAGCTGCCAGCCCCGCGCCGCGAGCGTGCCAAAGGCACGGCGCAGGCCGTCGCGCCGCGCCAGGATCTCGCGCCGCTGCCCGGCCAGCCAGTCGCCCAGGTTGCGCATCCCGAACAGCGCCGCCCGCTGGGCGATCTGGTTCGGGCAGATGGTGACCGTATCCAGGTATTTTTCCACCTGCGCCAGCCGGGCCGGGCCGGCCACCATCGCACCGACGCGGTGCCCCGTCAGCCGATAGGCCTTGGAAAAGGAATACAGCTGAATCAGCACGTCCTCCCAGCCGGGGTCGCGAAACAGGTCGTGCGGGGGGCCGCTCTGGCTGTGGAAGTCGCGGTAGGTTTCATCCAGCACAAGCGCAAGCCCGCGCGCGCGCGCCAGCTCGAAAAAGGCGCGCAGAAGCGTCGGCGAATATTCCACCCCGCCCGGGTTGTTCGGGGTGACCAGCACGATGGCGCGCGTGCGCGGGCCGATCAGGGCCGCGGCCTGTTCCGGGTCGGGCACAAGCGCCGCATCGGCGGGCAGGGGAACGGCCCGCACACCGGCCATGTCCAGATGCATTTTATGGTTGAAATACCAAGGCGTTGGAAGGAGAACCTCATCTCCGGGACCGGCCAGAGTCGAAACCGCCGCGCAAAACGCCTGGTTGCACCCCGAGGTGATGGCCACCTGCGCCGCGCCCAGCGCCGCGCCATGCCGCGTGCGCCACTGTCGCGCGATCTCGTCGCGCAGCTCGCCAAGGCCCAGAACCGGGCCGTAAAGATGCGCGCCGTCGTCCTCCAGTGCCGCGCGCGCAATGGCCTGGCGCAGCGCGTCGGGCGGCGGCTCCAT
>JALSRF010000463.1 GCA_026984895.1 Paracoccaceae bacterium | reverse complement strand
CGTCGCGGTCCTCTTCGAGGATGAAGGACATCTTCAGTTCGGTGTCCTTGCCCTTGGCGCGTTCCTCCAGGTTCCACTCGCCATCCTCGCCCCAGCGGTAACCGATGGAGCCGTTTGGCGCGACAAGCCCGTTCGAGGCGCTGTCCCAGGCGACGGTTTTCCATTCGGGGTTGTTCTTTTCGCCGAGCTTGCCGGAAAGGTCATCGGCGCGCAGGAAGCGGCCGGGGACAAGCCTGCCGTCCTTTTCCTCCAGCTTCACCAGCATCGGAAAGTCGGAATACTTGCGGGTGTAGTCCTCGAAATAGGGCACCTGCCGGTCGAGGTGGAACTCGCGCAGGATCACATGGCCCATGGCCATCGACAGCGCGCTGTCGGTCCCTTGTTTCGGGTTCAGCCAGATGTCGCCGAACTTGGCGGCCTCGGAATAGTCGGGGCTGATCACCGCCGACTTGGTGCCGCCATAGCGCGCCTCGGTGTAGAAATGCGCATCCGGCGTGCGGGTTTGCGGCACGTTCGAGCCCCAAAGCAGCAAAAAGCCCGCATTATACCAGTCGGCGCTTTCGGGCACGTCGGTCTGTTCGCCCCAGGTCATGGGCGAGGCCGGAGGCAGGTCGCAATACCAGTCGTAAAAGCTCATCACCGTGCCGCCGAGCAGGCTCAGGTAACGCGCGCCGGCGGCGTAAGAGACCATCGACATGGCCGGGATCGGCGAAAAGCCGAACACGCGGTCCGGGCCGTAAGTCTTGGTGGTATAGGCGTTGGCGGCGGCGATGATTTCCGTCACCTCGTCCCAGGTGGCGCGCACAAAGCCGCCCTTGCCGCGCTTTTCAACGTAGGAGGCACGCAGGATCGGGTCTTCTTGCAGCGCCTTCCAGGCGTCGGTCGCGCTCATGTTGGCGCGCATCTTGCGCCAGGCCTTCATCAGGCGGCCCCGGATCAGCGGGTTTTTCACCCGGTTGGCGGAATAGAGATACCAGCTGTAGCTTGCCCCGCGTGCGCAGCCGCGCGGTTCGTGGTTGGGCAGATCGGCGCGCGTGCGCGGGTAGTCGGTCTGCTGGGTTTCCCAGGTGACGATCCCGCTTTTCACGTAGATCTTCCATGAACACGAGCCGGTGCAGTTCACCCCGTGGGTCGAGCGCACGATCTTGTCGTGGCGCCAGCGGCTGCGGTAGGTGTCTTCCCACGCGCGGCTTTCGATGGTGGTCTGGCCGTGGCCGTTGGCGAACGTGTCCAGTCGCTTCGACTGGAAGAAGTTCAGGCGATCGAGCAGTTGGCTCATGTCGATGTCTCCTGGGTTTGCGCGTTTCACGCCTGCCCCGAGCCGCGCCCGGGGCAGGAGGCTGTTCGGGATCAGGGGTTCTTCACGTAGGCGCCGGGGCGCAGGTAGAACCACCAGTTGATGACGATGCACACGGTGTAGAACGCCGCCAGCCCGTAGAGCGCGTATTCGGGCGTGCCGGCCTTGATCTGTTCACCGATCACCTTGGGGATGATGAAGGCGCCGTAGGCGGCCACCGCGGACGTCCAGCCCAGCACCGGGCCGGCCTGTTCCTTGTCGAACACCGCGGCAATGGTGCGGAAGGTCGAGCCGTTGCCGATGCCGGTGGCCGCGAACAGGATCAGGAACAGCACCATGAACGGCAGGAAATAGTCCTGCGGCGTCGCCGAGGCATAGGCCTTTTGCAGGAACCAGGCGACGCCAAGCGCGGAAGCGACCATGATGATCGAGATCCACTGCGTGACGCGCGCGCCGCCCAGCTTGTCGGCGATCATGCCGCCCACGGGGCGGATCAGCGCACCGATGAACGGGCCCATCCAGGCATACATCAGCGCCGACGGCCCGTCCGGGTTGACGGTGCCATGGGTCATCACCCCGTTCACCACCAGGTGCTGGAAGCCGAACACCACCTTGATCGCCAGCGCAAACGCCGCCGAGTAGCCGATGAAGCTGCCGAAGGTCATGGTATAGATGATGGTCATGGCCCAGGTATGCTTGTTGCCGAAGATGCGGTACTGGCGGGTCAGGTTCTGGCCGACCTCGCCGGGGATCAGTTTCAGGAAGAACACCGTCAGCGCGATCACGATCGGCAGCACGATCCACTTGGAAAGGCCGATGCCCGAGGTGGACAGCCCGCCCTCGACGGTGGGCAGCATCAGCCAGGCGCCGAATGCGGCGGTGACGAAACCGATCGCCAGCATGAAGGTGATGATCGAAAAGGCGCCAAGCGGGTTGGGGATGTCCGGCGAAACATGTTCGTCGCGGATGTTGTTCATGCCCCACCAGCCGGCAAAGGCCAGCGGCACCAGCCACAACAGCCAGACATAGCCGGCGTTCTGGATATAGGTGGTCGTGCCGGCGGGGATCTTGCCGATCAGCGTGCCCGAGGTATTGACCAGTTCGCGCCCGGCGCCGCCGAACAGCGGCACCGTCATCACCAGCGGGATCAGGATCTGCATGGTGGTGACGCCGAAATTGCCCAGCCCCGCGTTCATCCCCAGCGCATAGCCCTGCACCTTCTTCGGGTAGAAGAACGAGATGTTGGACATGGACGAGGCAAAGTTGCCCCCGCCGATGCCCGAAAGGAAGGCCAGCAGCTGGAACACCCACAGCGGCGTATCCGGGTTGGACAGCGCCCAGCCGGTCCCCGCCGCCGGGATCATCAGGAGCGCCGTTGTCCAGAAGATCGTGTTGCGCCCGCCGGCGATGCGGATGAAGAAGGTGGACGGGATGCGCAGCGTCGCGCCGGTAAGCCCGGCGATGGCCGACAGCGTGAACAGCTGCGACTGTTCGAACGGGTAGCCGAGGTTGATCATCTGCACCGTGATGATCCCCCAGTAAAGCCAGACCGCGAAGCCCACCAGCAGAGAGGGGATCGAAATCCACAGGTTGCGGGTGGCGATGGACTTGCCGGTGGAGGCCCAGAAGGCTTCATCCTCCGGCGTGTAGTTTCTCAGATCTTGTCCCAAGGCACTTCTCCTTCGAGTGGTTGTCGGCTGTGGGGCGGACGCCTGCCGGCCCGCCCCCTGATTTCGGGGTCAGGTCGCGGGCACGTCCGAAAGGTGCGTCTCGCGGGTGATTTCCGGGAACTTCCTGCGTTCCATCCGGCGAATGGCGACATGCATCCAGATCAGGCTGAGCGCCACGAGGGCGAACATCAGCATGAACACGACCGACCAGACATGGGTGATGTCCAGCAGGATGCCGAAGGCGATCGGCAGGAAAAACCCGCCAAGCCCGCCGATCATGCCCACAAGCCCGCCAACCGCGCCGACGTTATGCGGAAAATAGACCGGGATGTGCTTGTAGACGGCGGCCTTGCCCAGGCTCATCATGAAGCCCAGGATCACGGTCAGGAACACGAACACGTAAAGCGGGATGCCGAAGGTGAATTGAATGGTCGCGGGTGTGCCGTCGGCTTGCGGTATTGCTTGGACGATATAGGTCGTTTCCGGGTAGCTCATCACGAACAGCACGATCAGCGACACGATGAAGGTGAGATACATCACGAAACGCGCGCCCCAGACGTCGCTCATCCAGCCGCCAAGCGCGCGAAAGATCGAGCCGGGCAGCGAATACATGCCGGCATAGGCTCCGGCGGCGGCCAGCGGCACGCCGTAGGCGCCCACATAGTAGCGCGGCAGGAAACTGGCGAGGGCCACGAAGCCGCCGAAGACGAAGAAATAATAGGTGGCAAAGCGCCAGACCTGGATATCCTTCAGCGGCTCAAGCTGCCTGGCGGCGGAAACCGGCTTTTCCCCGGTTTTCTTCTGCATCGCGCGCACCGGGTCTTCCCTGGCGAAGAGGTAGAAGATGATGGCCATCGCCACCAGAACCACCGCGTAGATGCGCGCGGTTCCCTGCCAGCCATAGGCCAGCACCAGGAAGGGCGCGGCAAAGTTGGTCACCGCCGCGCCCACGTTGCCGGCGCCGAAGATGCCCAGGGCGGTGCCCTGACGCTCGGCCTCGAACCAGCGCGAGACATAGGCGATGCCGATGATGAAGGAGCCGCCGGCCAGCCCCAGCCCGAGCGCCGCCATCAGGAACACCGCATAGCTGTGCACCGAGGCCAGCAGCCAGACCGAGATTGCCGTGATCAGCATCTGCAGCGGCAGCATGATGCGGCCGCCGAACTGGTCGGTCCACACGCCCAGGAAAATCCGGCTGAGCGAGCCGGTCAGAACCGGGGTGGCGACCAGCAGGCCGAACTGGGTCTCGCTCAGGCCCAGTTCCTGCTTGATCCTGACCCCGATGATCGAAAAGATCGTCCAGACCGCGAAACAGACCGTAAAGGCCAGGGTGCTCAGCCCCAGCGCTCGGACCTGATCGCTTTTTCTTACGCCGTCCAGTTCGTGCATCACATGCCCTCCACGGTTTCGTTCCTGTTGTTGTCGTTTCGCGATTAGGCCGGAGGCCCGGAAAACCGGATTGATCCATGTCAAGAAACACAAGAAAAGCTCTAAAAAACAAAGTGATAGGAAAATTGTCAGGGCGTTGTCGGACAACGGTCGGCTGGCGAAGAGGCAGATGTCCTGACGGGAATTGACAAATATCAATCGCCCTGATCGCGATTCGGCGTCCCCGGCGTCCCCGGCGTCCCCGGCGTCCCCGGCGTCCCCGGCGTCCCCGGCGTCCCCGGCGTCCCCGGCGTCCCCGGCGTCCCCGGCGTCCCCGGCGTCCCCGGCGTAGCAAGGCCCCCGCACCCGGAAGGGGCGGTCCGCGTCCGGTTGGCGATGTCATGCACGAAAACCGGGCCTGCCGGCGCGCCCCGGCCGGAAGAAATTTGACAAACGCCGTGCAACGCGCGATTGACCTGAGATAATCGCAAGGCGACGCCGGTGCATCGATGAAACCCGAAGATTGTGCAGAAGTCAGGGGAATTGCCCTGTTTTCGGACATGGCGGAAGAAAACTTCGCCCGGCTCATGCGCGGCGCCTATGTGCAGAACTTCCCACCTTTTACCCAGCTTTTCGAACAGGGAGACCCGGCGGACTTCCTGCATGTGGTGGTTGCCGGCGGGGTCGAGCTTTACGCCGTGTGGAGCGGGCGCGAGACCACCATGTATGTGGCCTATCCGGTTTCGGCGTTCATCGTTGCGGCCTCGCTCAAGGATGCCCCGCTGCTGATGTCGGCGCGCACGCTCGAACGCAGCCGCCTGGTTCTGCTGCCCTCGCAGGATGTGCGCGAGGTTTTCCGCATCGATCACGATTTCGCCCGCGCGGTGGTGGACGAACTGGCCCATTGCTACCGCGGCGCGCTGAAGGATGCCAAGAACGTGCGCCTGCGCAATGCCCAGGAGCGTTTCGCAAACTACCTGCTCAAGCGTTGGCGGATCGAGGGCGGGGCCGATACGTTCACCTTGCCGCTGGAAAAACGGCGCCTGGCGGCGAAACTGTCGATGACACCTGAAAACCTTTCGCGCGCGATCAGGGCGCTGCAGCCGCACGGGGTCGAGGTGGACGGTGCGAAGGTCAGGCTCACCGATCGCGCGGCGCTGGAAAAACTGGCCAGGCCGACCCCGCTGATCGACGATCCGCATTGCTGAGGGCGACCGCGCGCAAGGCCGGGCCCGGGGGTCCTGCAACAGCCATGGCCAGACGGGTGCCGCGCCGGCCTGCGCCCAGCCTCAGGCGCTTTGGGCCGCGTTCGGCCTGTAGCCGAAGGAACTGTCCAGCAGGTGCTGCGTATAGGGGTGGGTCGGTTTCATCGCGCGCATGTCGGCGACGCTCATCACCTCGACGATCTCGCCGTTCTGCATCACCGCGGTCGCGTCGCACATATGCGCGACCACCGCGAGGTTGTGCGAGACCATGATGTAGGTCAGCTTGTGTTCTTCGCGCAGGTCGGCCAGCAGGTTCAGCACTTCGGCCTGCACCGACACATCCAGCGCCGAGGTCGGCTCGTCCAGCAGGATGACGCTGGGTTCGGGGGCAAGCGCGCGTGCGATGGCAACGCGCTGGCGCTGGCCGCCCGACAACTGGTGCGGATAACGGAAGCGGAACGCCGGGCCCAGCCCGACGTCATCGAGCAGCTTCATGATCCTCTGGTCGATGTCCCTGAAGCCGTGCAGCGAAAGGGTTTCCCCCAGAACCTGGTCCACCGAATGGCGCGGG
This sequence comes from Paracoccaceae bacterium, assembly GCA_026984895.1. GTDB lineage: Bacteria > Pseudomonadota > Alphaproteobacteria > Rhodobacterales > Rhodobacteraceae > JAJRUE01. The sequence goes on along the minus strand of JALSRF010000463.1, from coordinate 1,315 downwards.
TGAAGCGAGGCATAGGGGTCCTGAAACACCATCTGCACGTCCTTGTAGAAGTCTTTCGGGCGCTTCTTGCCCAGCTCGAACGCGCCCACCGTCATCCGCCCCGACCAGGTGGTGACAAGCCCCATGATCGCGCGCAGGATCGTGGACTTGCCCGATCCGCTTTCGCCGACCAGCCCGAAGCTTGCGCCGCTCGGCACCTCGAAGGTGGCGTTCTTCACCGCGTCCACCCGGTCGGCGCCATCGCCGAACCAGACATTCAGGTTTTCCACGCTGACCCGGCTCATCTGCGCCCGCTCACGCTTGGCGCCTCGGCCCAGGCCGGATCGCGCCTGAGCACCTCCAGCCGGGGCTGCGGCGCGTCGATCCGGGGCAGGCTGCCCAGCAACCCGCGCGTGTAGGGGTGCGTCGCCTCGTGCAGCTTGCCGGCCTCGCACACCTCGACGATGCGCCCGGCATACATGATCAGCACCCGGTCGCAGAAACTGGCCACGAGGTTCAGGTCATGGCTGATGAAGATCAGCCCCATGCCGCGTTCGCGCACCAGCCGGTCGATGATCGACAGAACCTGCGTCTGCACGCTGACATCGAGCGCCGAGGTCGGTTCGTCGGCGATCAGGATTTCCGGCTCGGTCACCAGCATCATCGCGATCATGATGCGCTGGCCCATGCCGCCCGACATCTCGTGCGGCCAGGCGCGCATCACCCGCTCGGGGTCGCGGATCTGCACGGCTTCCAGCATTTCGACGGCCTTCGCGCGCGCCGCACTGCGCCCGGCGCCGGTGTGAAACCGGTAGATTTCCATGATCTGCTCGCCGATCCGCATCACCGGGTTCAGCGAAAACTTCGGGTCCTGCATGACCATGGAAATCTTCTGGCCGCGGATCTTTTGCATCTCGCGTTCGGATTTGGCCAGCAGGTCTTGCCCATGAAAAGCCAGCCGATCGGCCTCGATGCGCCCCGGCGGACGGATCAGCCGCAAGATGGCGCGCCCGGTCATGGATTTTCCCGAGCCGCTTTCGCCCACGATGCCAAGGCGCTCGCGTCCCAGCGTGAAGGACACCCCGCGCACCGCCTGGAAGTCGCCCTGCCGGGTGGGGAAGGTGACGCGCAGGTTCTCGATGTCCAGCAGGGTTTCTCTCATCGGCTGCCTCCGTCGCGCGGGTCCAGCACGTCGCGCATGCCGTCGCCCAGCAGGTTGAAGGCCAGTGACACGGTGAAGATCGCCAGCCCCGGCATGGTGGCGACCCACCAGCTGTCGAGGATGAAGCGCCGCCCCTCGGCGATCATCGCGCCCCATTCGGGGGAGGGCGGCTGC
>JALSRF010000462.1 GCA_026984895.1 Paracoccaceae bacterium | reverse complement strand
GACGCCGGCCTCGGCCCACAGGTGCAGGTAGCTCGAATGGGCGTGCTTCCAGACGAATTCCGCCGCGACCGGAGGCCCGTGGTATGGCTGAAAGGCCAGCGCGAACGTGTCGAGGCCGAACCCCGTCAGCGGCCGGTCGCGGATCATCGAGAGCACCTGCCGGTAGAGCGCGCCGCGCAACTCGGGCGCGCCGGTGCCTGCGAACCGTTCGGCCAGGCCGGTCTGTGCCAGCAGCGCAAGAACGGCCGCCCCGGCAAGGATCAGCGCCCGCTTCCGGCCGGCCCTGGTGCGGCACAGCCGGATGGTGAATACCGCCGCCATCAGGCTGGCCGCGTTTCCCATGCGCGATCGGGTCAGGATCAGCGCGCCGAGGATCGCCAACAGGCCAAGGACCCCGGCCAGCCGTGCCAGGCGTGCGCCCGCCGCGCGCCGAGCGCTGCGGCCAGGATCGTTGAACAGCAGCGCCAGTCCCAGCACCAGCCCCATGCCGAGAAAGGCCGCCAGGGAATTCCGGTTGACATAGGTGCCCGTGGCCGATCCGAGGTAGGCCGACTTTTGGCCGAACGGGTCGATATCGCCCAGCAGCCTGAGCATGGCGATGGCAAGGAGCGCCTGCCCGACGGCAGCGGCAAACAGCACCCAGCCGATCGTCTTGGCGCGGCGCCGGTGTCGGGCGGCCCGGCTCATGAGGGCAAAGAACAAGACGTAGCCTGTCAGGCGCAGGGCCGCCAGGAAACTGGCGCCGGGCGCAAGGCTGAGGTGGGTCAACGTGATCTGGCCTCCGGGCAGGTCAAACGGAATCCCCCCCCGCCAGCCCGGCAGCGGGGCGGCCTGGAACAGGGCAAATCCGGCAAGCCCCAGCCCCAGTGCCAGCAGCATCCGCTGATCGCGCCGCAAACACGCGGTGCGCCGCGAAAACCCGCAGGCCAGGCCGACGGCGCCCAGAATGCAGCTCCACAGCAGCCACGCGGCCGGGGTATTGCTGCCGTGCGGCAGCGGCGCCAGAAGGCAGACCAGCGTGGCCCCGGCGGCGGCCAGGCGGTCGGGCCAGAGGGCCGGTTTGCGCCGCGCGACCCGGAATGCCGGCACCGGCGACGACGGCGCGATACGCGCGATGCCGGGGGGGTCGGGAAAGACGTTCGAAAGGCCGGTCATTGGCGTGCCCGGATGATCTGGTTTCGCAAGCGCCTCTGATCGCGCGGTGTGGCGGACAGGGCTGCGGTGTCGATGGCGGCGCGCGTGCGCTCGAAATGCACATGGTATCGGGCAAGAAGCTCGGCCCCGGCCTGGGTTTTCAGCAGGGTGGCGATATCATGGGCGGCGGTGCGCGTCTGCAGGTTGCCGGCGGACAGTTCCAGTGACAGGCGGCGCTGGGCCAGCCAGCCTTCGAACGGGGCAAAGGCGACAGAGCGCGCAAGGTCGCGCGCGCGCCGGGGGCGGTCGCCTGCCACCTGCGCCGCGAGCGCATCGACGAACCAGGCAAGCCCGTTCGCCGGTGACGAGTCCAGAACACGCGTTGCAAACCGGGCGCAGCGCCCGGCATTTCTTTGCAGCTGCCCAGAGG
>JALSRF010000461.1 GCA_026984895.1 Paracoccaceae bacterium | reverse complement strand
TCCCCCGAACTGATCCCGCCCACCGCAATCGCCCGCGACCTGGAGGTGGTTCGCGCCTTCAGGGCCCGCCACAAGGACATCATCCTGAAGCCGCTCTACGGCAATGGCGGGGCCGGCGTTTTCCGACTGGGGCCGAACGACCACAACCTCAACGCGCTCCACGAACTGTTTGCCGGGATCAACAACGAACCGCTGATCGCCCAGAAGTTCCTGTCCGAGGTCGCCCGCGGGGACAAGCGCATCATCCTCGTCGATGGTGAGCCGGTGGGGGCCATCAACCGCGTGCCCCAGGCCGGCGAAACGCGCTCGAACATGCATGTGGGCGGGCGCGCGGAAAAAGCCGGGCTGAGTCGGCGCGAACGCGAAATCTGCGCTGCGATCGGGCCCTTGTTGCGCGAAAAGGGCCAGATATTCGTGGGCATCGACGTGATCGGCGGCTTCCTGACCGAGATCAACCTGACGTCGCCCACGGGCCTGCAGGAACTGGAGCGTTTCGACGGAACCAATGCCGCGCGCCTCATCTGGGAGGCGATCGAAGCGCGTCGCGCTGGGGCATGAGCCTGCGGTTGCGCCTTCTGACGGGGGTGCTGCGCCGGCTGGTCAAGCCGGGGCTGAGGCATGTTCCCGCCCCGAAACTGGCGCGCGCGTCCTTCGAACGCTCGGCACGGCTTTTTTTCAGCCCCGCACCGTTTTCGCTGTTTGTCGAAGACAGTCTGCCGGGCCCGGCCGGGCCGATCCCGGCGCTGTGGTGTTCGTCGGGGCCGGCAGAGCGTGCGCGCGCCGTCCTCTACCTGCACGGCGGCGGCTATGTCGTGGGCAGCCCCCAAACCCATCAGGCCGTGTGTTCGCGTCTTTCCCGCCTTGCCGGTGTGCGCGTGCTTTCGGCGGGCTATCGTCTGGCGCCAGAACACCCGTTTCCGGGCGCGCTCGAAGACGCGGCGGCCGCTTTCGAGGCATTGCTTGGCAGGGGGTATTCGGCCGCAAGCATCGTCATCGGGGGCGACAGCGCCGGCGGCGGGTTGGCCCTGGCGCTGCTGGCCAGGCTCTGTGCCGCCGGCCGCGCACCGGCGGGGGTGTTCGCCTGGTCCCCCTGGACCGACCTGACGCTTTCGGGCGACAGTCTTGTGCGGGCCGAGAAACGCGAGGCGCTGTTGCCGCTGACGCGGATCAAGCAGATGCGCGACTATTACGCCGGGGATGCAGATCTGCGCGACCCGGGGCTGTCGCCCCTGTCTGCGCGGTTTCCCAGCTGCCCGCCGGTCTTGATCCAGTATTCGCTGGATGAAATCCTGGCGGACGATGGCGAACGGATGGCAACCGCGCTGCGGGCTCAGGGCGCCGCGGTCCGGGTCGAGACCTGGGCGCAGGCCCCCCATGTCTGGCAGATGTATGGCGGCTGGCTGCCCGAAGCGCAGGATGCAATCGCGAATACGGCGGATTTTGTCAGGCAGGCACTGGACCTGCCACCGCGCCCGCCAGACGGAAACTGACCGCCTCGGCCACGTGCTCGCGGGCGATGCTGTCGGCATGTGCAAGATCGGCGATGGTGCGCGCCACCCGGAGTGTGCGGTGGTAGGCGCGTGCCGACAGCCCAAAGCGTTCGGCGACGCGCATCAGCAGTTCCCGCGCGTCCCGCTCAAGCACCGCGACACGTTCCAGCACGGCCCCTTGCGCGTCGGCATTCACCCGGGCCGCTGCAAGATCGCTGTAGCGCGCATGTTGACGCGCTCGTGCGGCGGCCACCCGGGCGGCCACGCAGGCAGACGGATCGCCGCTGGCGGGCAGATCGAGATCGCCGAAGGTCACCGGCGGCACCTCGATGCGCAGGTCGAACCGGTCCATCAGCGGCCCGGAAATGCGCCCGATGTATTCGTCGCCGCAATGGGGCGCGCGGGCGCAGGCGCGCGACGGATCGCTCAGATAGCCGCATCTGCACGGGTTCGCCGCGGCAACCAGCATGAAGCGGCACGGATAGCGCACATGGGCGTTGGCGCGGCTGACCACGACTTCGCCGGTCTCGATGGGCTGGCGCAGCGTCTCGAGCACGGCGCGCGGAAACTCGGGGAACTCGTCCATGAACAAGACGCCGTTGTGCGCCAGCGAGATTTCCCCCGGTTTCGCGCCCTTGCCGCCACCCACGATCGCCGCCATGGACGCGGTGTGATGCGGTTCGCGAAACGGGCGTTCGCGGGAAATGCCGCCCTCATCCAGCAGCCCCGAAAGCGAATGGATCATCGAGGTCTCCAGCGCCTCTTCGGCCGAAAGCGGCGGCAGGATGCCGGGAAGGCGCGCCGCCAGCATGGATTTGCCGGAACCCGGCGTGCCGATCATCAGCAGGTGGTGGCGCCCGGCGGCGGCGATCTCGAGCGCACGCTTGGCCCGTTCCTGCCCTTTCACATCCCGCAGGTCGCGACCGCCTTCATGGCCGCGCACCTCGCCAGGTTCGGCCGCCGCCAGCGGCGCCTGTCCGGTGAAATGCTGGATCGCCGCGGCCAGTGTCGGCGGGGCAATGACCTGCGTGGCACCGACCCAGGCCGCCTCCGCGCCACAGCCGGCCGGACAAAACAGCATGCGGTCCTGCTCGGCCGCCGCCATGGCCGCCGGCAGCGCCCCGCTGACCGCAACCAGCGAGCCGTCCAGCGACAGCTCGCCCAGGGCGAGGCTGCGTTCGACGTCTTCGCGCGGCACGATTTCCAGCGCCGCAAGCAGGGCCAGGGCGATCGGCAGATCGAAATGGGAGCCTTCCTTGGGCAGGTCGGCCGGGGACAGGTTGACGGTGATCCGGCGCGACGGCAGCGCGATCGAGAGCGACGAAAGCGCCGCGCGCACGCGCTCGCGTGCTTCGCTTACGGCCTTGTCCGGCAGGCCGACGATGGCAAAGGCCGGCAACCCCGGCGCAACGGCGCATTGCACCTCGACCGGGCGGGCCTCGATCCCTTCGAAGGCAACCGTATAGGCGCGTGCAACCATCCTTGCTCCCGGGTTTCTGTGCGTCAACGGCTACGCAGAACTGGTTTATGTTTGGTTAACCCGCCCGCGGGCAGGGGCGCGTGCAGGGCGAACGCCCGTCACCCCGGCGCGCCGCCGGAAAGCCGCCTGAGACAGTTTGCCGGCTTTGTTTTTGCGGCGGGCAGCGGTAAGGCGCTTGCGAAGCATCGGAGGGCCATCGGACAATGCGCAGCCGGGCAATGCCGTTTCTTGGGGGGCTGTTTCTCTGGGGGCTGGCGATTTTCGCCGGAGCACCGGCGGCGCAGGCCCAGACCCCGCCATTTGCAAGCGTGCCGGTCTACGGGAACTGGTGCGGTCCGAATCAGCCGGCAAACCCCGCGCTTGGCGCGCCGCCTGTCGATCCGCTGGATGCCGCCTGCATGCACCATGACATCTGCGTGACGGCGCGCGGCCCGTTCGATTGCGGCTGCGATCTGGGGCTGCTGCACGAGCTGCGCGCAACCCGCTGGGCGAACCCGGTGATCGCGGACAATGCGCGCGCGATCTACGATGCCATCGCCCTGGCCCCCTGCCGCGCGCCCGAAGGCATGGCGGCGAAACAGAGCATGTTCGCGGCCGACCTTGTCCTGGACATGATCCGCGGGCGCGGCTCTCCGGCGGATGTGCCGCGGCGCTGGCTGCGGCTGATGACCGGCTACTGACCGGCCGCGGGCCGTCCGGCCGCGGGCCGGCCGGCGCCCGGTTGCCGGCTGGCCGGCCCGCGCGCGCGTGGCGGCGGTCTGCCGCGGTTTCAGGGACGGACGTTGACCAGGCGCATGCGCCAGCGCCCGTCGGCCCGCTCGAGGCAGGTGAGCGAAAGGTTGTCGATGGGCTGGCCCAGGACCTCGGCCGCGGGGCAGTCCAGGGCGCGCCGAAGCTGGGTCAGGATCACGGCAAGATGCGCCACGACGACGATATCGCCCCCGGCATGCCGCCTGGCCAGGGCATCGGCGGCGGCGGACACGCGCGCGGCCAGAGCGTTCCAGCTTTCCCCGCCGGGCGGCGCGATGTCGCCGGGGCGTTCGACAAAGGCCCGGGCGAGGCGCGCGTCGCGTGCTTCCACCTGGGCATGGGAGAGCCCCTCCCAGGCGCCGAAATTCATTTCGCGAAGGGCCGCCATGTGCGGCAGGCGCCGGCGCGCGCCGGCGATGGCATCGGCGGTGGCAATGGCGCGCTTCAGGTCCGAAGACACCACCGCCGCTGCGGCCGGCAGCGCCCGGGACAGGCGCGCCAGGGCGGCGCTGTCGGACAGGTCGGCCTCGACGTCGCTCCAGCCGACATAGCCCGGGGCATGGGTCGGCCCGTGGCGCACCCACCAGAGCGTGCTCATGCCGGTAGTTCGGGCAGTTTCCCCTTCAGGACGGACGGCAGGCCGGCGGTCACGAAAACCACAAGCTCGGCCGCCGCGGCCAGCCGGGCATTGAGCACCCCCTGCGCGTCGCGAAACCTGCGCGCAAGCGCATTTTCGGGCACCACCCCGTGCCCGACCTCGTTCGAGACCACCACGACGCTGGGGCCGCAGCCGCGCAGGGCGCGGATCAGGTCTTCGCGCGCGGTGTCGATATCGCGCTTGTCCATCATGAGGTTGCTCAGCCAGAAGGTCGCGCAGTCCAGCAGCACGCAGTCTTCGGCGGTGGCGTCGTAGAGCGCATTGGCGACCTCCAGCGGGGCTTCGATCGTTCGCCAGTCATCGCCACGGTTTTCGCGATGACGGGCAATCCTTTCCGCCATTTCCGCATCGACCGGACGTCCGGTCGCCAGGTAGACCGGTGCCTTTCCCGACAGGTCCACGAACCCCTCGGCCCAGGACGATTTCCCCGAGCGAGCACCGCCGAGAATGAGGGTCAGTTTCGGAAACACGGGATTTGCAGGGCCTCCGCTGGACATGGGCTCTGCCTATAACGTGGCGGCGCGCTTGAAAACCCCGGATGCAGGACGCGGCCCCCGCTGCGGTTGAGTTTCCGCGCCGGCCCGCCTAGAGTTTTGCGGACTCTGGAAGGGGCGCGAAATGCTTGCTGGAAAACGCGTGGTTCTGATCATCGGTGGCGGTATCGCGGCCTTCAAGGCGCTGGAGCTGATCCGGCGCCTGCGCGAACAGGGTGCCGGCGTCACCCCGGTGCTGACCGGCGCGGCGCAAGAGTTCGTTACCCCGCTGAGCGCCTCGGCGCTGGCCGCCGAAAAGGTGTATCGCGACCTTTTCGACCTGAACGACGAGCACGAGATGGGCCATATCGAGCTGTCGCGCGCGGCCGACCTGATCGTGGTGGCGCCGGCGACTGCCGATCTTCTGGCGAAGATGGCGGCCGGGCTGGCGAACGACCTGGCCTCGACCCTGCTGCTTGCCACCGACAAGCGCGTGCTGGTGGCGCCGGCGATGAACCTGCGCATGTGGACGCATCCGGCAACGCGCAGAAACGTCGCCACGCTGGCGCGCGACGGCGTGCTGTTCGTCGGCCCGGACGAGGGCGCCATGGCCTGTGGCGAGTTCGGTCCCGGGCGCATGTCGGAGCCGGCCGATATCGTTGCCGCGGTGGCCGCGGCGCTTGCCGACGGTCCGCTGAAAGGGCGCCGCATCGTGGTGACCTCGGGCCCCACGCGCGAACCCATCGATCCGGTGCGCTACATTGCCAATCGGTCCTCCGGCGCCCAGGGCACGGCCGTTGCCCGGGCCCTGGCGGCGCTCGGGGCCCGGGTCGTCTTCGTCACCGGTCCGGCCAGGGTGCCGCCGCCCGCCGGTGTCGAGGTGGTGCGGGTGGAAACCGCGCGCCAGATGCTGGACGCCGTGCAGCAGGCACTGCCGGCGGATGCGGCGGTTTTCGCAGCGGCCGTGGCCGACTGGCGCGCGGCGCACGAGAGCGACAGCAAGATCAAGAAAACCGGGAAAGGCAGGGCGCCCGGCGTGGAACTGACGGAAAACCCCGATATCCTGGCCACGATTTCGAAGATGAAAGAGGGACGCCCGCCGCTGGTCGTCGGTTTTGCCGCCGAAACCGACGATGTCCTGTCCAATGCCCGCGCCAAGCGCGTCCGCAAGGGCTGCGACTGGATCCTGGCCAATGACGTGTCGCCGGAAACCGGGATCATGGGCGGGGCGCAGAACGCGGTAACGCTGATCCATGCCGATGGCGAGGAGGCCTGGCCGCGGATGAGCAAGGACCGGGTCGCGGCGCGCCTGGCGGCGCGTATCGCCGGGGAACTCGGCCCGGCCGATGGCGGCTGACGGCGCGCGACCGCGACTGATGGTGCACAAGGACGACAAGGGACAGGAAGGATGAAGCCGGGTGATGGTGACGGCAGGCGACGACAGGCGACGACAGGCGACGACAGGCGACGGGATCGGCAGGCGGCCGGGCACTGTCCGGGGCGGGCGCATCCCGGGCGGACGGTGCCACCTCGGCCCGGGGGAAGCGGCCCGGGCGGAGCGGCCTGCGACGAGATGAGGAATGCAAGATGAGGATTGCCACATGACTCCCACCGTCAGGCTGATCTGGGATCACTGGGCCGATGAGACCCTGCCGCTGCCCGCCTATGAAAGCGCCGGCGCGGCGGGGGCCGACCTGCGGGTGAATTTCCCGCCCGAAGTGCGCGAAGACGGCTATGCCTTGCAGCCGATGGACCGGTGCATTTTCCCGACCGGTTTTCGCATGGAGATTCCGCCGGGCTACGAGGCGCAGATACGTCCGCGCTCGGGGCTGGCCTTCCGGCACGGGATCACCATGGTCAACGCGCCGGGCACGATCGACAGCGATTACCGCGGTCCGGTGGGCGTGCTGCTGGTCAACCTGGGCGCCGAACCCTATCGCATACGCCACGCGGACCGAATCGCGCAGATGGTTGTCGCGCCGGTGGTGCAGACGGCATTCCGCATCGTCGGCTCGATCAGCGATACCGACCGGGGCGAAGGCGGCTTCGGGTCTACCGGGCGGGGGTGATGGCCTGGGTTCTGGTGGTCGCGGCGGGGCTCTGGGGGCTCGGGGCGGTGTTGCGGGTGCCGGGGCGGGTGCGCCTGGCGATGCTGGGAGCGCTCTATGGTGCGGTGCTTTCGGCCTACCTGTTCCTGCCGGCGGACAGCCCCCTTGTCCGCAGGCTTGGCGGGAGCCTTTCCGCCTGGCTGCTGTTTGGCGCGGTGGCGGCGGCAATACTGGTTTACGCGTGGCTGATCGCGGGGCTGCACCGACGCGCGGCAAGACAAGAGGATGAGCGGATGGACAGCAACGGTCAAGATGGTCGCGATGGTCGCGTTGGTCGCGCTGCGGCAGGGCACCGCAATGCCCCTTACGGACCGGGCGAGCTGGAACGCTACGCGCGCCACATCGTGCTGCGAGAAATCGGCGGTCCGGGGCAGAAACGTCTGAAGGACGCCCGCGTGCTGGTGGTGGGCGCGGGGGGGCTTGGCGCGCCGGTGCTGCAATATCTTGGCGCTGCGGGCGTGGGCACGATCGGGGTGA
>JALSRF010000460.1 GCA_026984895.1 Paracoccaceae bacterium | reverse complement strand
TCAGGACCGCGTCGCGCGCCTGTGCCGCGGACAGGCCGGCGGGCACGCGGGTGCGGCGCAGGATGCCGTCGCGGTGCAGGTTTTCGCCCGGATCGTAGCAGGCGATTTCGCCGCGCAGGCCCCGGGCCCCGATCACCGAAACTTCCCTGTCGAATTCGACGACCCCCTCCAGCACCGCCGGCGCCCCGTTCAGAAAGCGGATCGCCGCGTCCAGATCGGAATCGGGGCCAAGGCGCATCTGCCCCTTGCCGTCATAGCCCAGGCGGCGGGTCTTGAGGATTGCCGGCAGGCCGGTTTTCTTGATCGCGGCACGCAGATCGGCCAGCGTTTCGACCGGCGCAAAGGGCGCGGTGGCAAGGCCCAGCCCGTTCAGGAAGTCCTTTTCCGTGACCCGGTCCTGGGAGATGGCCAGGGCGTGCCGGCCGGGGCGCACCGGCGCGATCGACTCCAGCAGATCCAGCGCCCCGGCGGGGATGTTCTCGAACTCGTAGGTGATCACGTCCACGCCGCGCGCAAAGGCGCTCAGTGCCCCGGCATCGTCATAACCGGCCGTAGTCAGCGCCGCCGCCACCTGCGCTGCCGGCGGATTTTCTGCGGGCTCGAATACATGGCAGGCGAATCCCAGTCGCGCGGCGGCCATCGACAGCATCCGCCCAAGCTGCCCGCCACCCAGAATGCCGATGGTGGCGCCCGGGGCCAGCGGTTCAACCGTCATCTTCGGGCCTTTCGGGGATCGATGCCGCAAGATCGGCGCGCCAGGCCTCCAGCCGCGCGGCCAGGCCCGCATCCTGCAGCGCCAGGACGCCGGCGGCCATCAGCCCGGCATTGAGCGCGCCCGCCGCGCCGATGGCCATGGTGGCCACCGGAAAGCCGCGCGGCATCTGAACGATGGAATAGAGGCTGTCCAGCCCTCCCAGGGCGCGGGTCTCTACCGGCACGCCGATCACCGGAAGCCGTGTCTTGGAGGCGATCATGCCCGGCAGATGCGCCGCCCCGCCGGCCCCGGCGATGATGACCTGCAATCCACGCGCCACCGCACTGCGGCCATATTCCCACAGCCGATCCGGGGTGCGATGCGCCGAGACGATCCGCGCCTCGTGGGGGATGTCCAGATCTTCGAGAATTCGCGCCGCTTCCTTCATGGTGTTCCAGTCCGACTGGCTTCCCATGACGATCCCGACTAGTGCTGCATCTTCCATTGCGCCTCTCCGCCGCCAAAGGGAAGGGCGCCTTGCCGCCCCCTGTGCCCCGGGTGCCCCAGGGCCGCAGACCTGTAAACCGTGCCCCCCCGTATTGCCGGATTTTCCTTCGGAACCGTTGCAGGGCCGTCACGAGCCGCGCCCGCCGTCTTCGCCGCCGCCTTTGCCGCCGCCTGGCCTGAGGCGCGCCCCCGCGCCATCCCCGCGCCGTGTCCCGCGCTCTGGCCCGTCCCCGCGCCGCCATCCCCGCGCCGCCATCCCCGCGCTCTGCCCCGTCCCCGCGCCGCGCCCCCGGGGCCGCGGCTCAGGCAATGATGTCGGGGGTCAGTTCGTCCTCGATCCGGGCGATCCGGTCCTTCAGCGCCAGTT